>CACZRU010000267.1 GCA_902783605.1 uncultured Lachnospiraceae bacterium | reverse complement strand
AATCGGTAGAAGAACAAGAAAACAGCAGGTTATATAAGTATTTCAATACACTTCCGATGTCGGTTATAGAAACTGATGATATTACAATGAAGGTTGTAAGATGTAATCAGTCCTATAGGACATTTATGAATCGTTTTGCTACTCATTTTGAGGTAAATGTTCCAGTTCCATATAATAGTCTTGAGGGGGGTGCTGGAGATTCATTTGCGAGGGGTATAAGGCAGTGCGCAAGGGATGGAAAGAGAGTCTTTGTTGATGAAAGAATCGGCAGGGATTCAACTATTCATGCAATGATAAGAAGAGTGGCTGCTAATCCTGTTACAGGTGTTATTGCATGTGCTGTAGTTGTTCTTGGTGTCATGCAGGATACGGGCCGTGGGGTAACCTATGCCGATATCGCTAACAGTCTTTCTGCGGATTATATTAATCTTTACTATGTCAATATTGAAACAGAGGATTTTGTTGAATATCGCCCTGATTCCTCAAGTGCTAGTATTTCTGAAGAAAGGCATGGGACAGATTTCTTTGCTGCCAGCAGACATGATGCGCTGGAGGCCATTTACAAGGAGGATCACAAGAGATTTTTTGAATCATTCAGCAGAGAAAACGTTCTCGGAGTGATTGATAAGCATGGTGCATATACACTTACTTACCGTCTGTTGATTGAAGGCAGTCCTACATATGTCAGCATGAAGGCAATCAGGATGAGCGATGATGAGAGTCATATCATCGTTGGAGTTAGTAATGTAGATGCATACATGAGACAGAGAGAGGCTCTCGAGAGAATGAGAGAGGAGCAGAATGCATTTTCAAAGATTACAGCTTTGTCGGGAGATTATATCTGCATCTATTCTGTTAATCCTGAAACTGAGGAGTATTCGGAGTATAGTGCAACTCAGGAATATGAAGGCCTTGGACTTGCAAAAAAGGGAGAGGATTTCTTTGCCGAGGTTAGGGAAAACAGTAAAACAATAATATATGATGAGGATAGAGATATGGTTGCTGAAATGGTAACCAAGGATAATATCCTCAATGCGATTAAGCAGAATGGTGTATTTGTTATGAATTACCGAATCCTTATGAATGATAAACCTGTGTATGTTGCTCTAAGGGGAGCGGTAGTTGAGGAAAATGGTGGCGAGCAGCTTATACTCGGTGTCAGCAACATTGATATTCAGGTACGCAGGGATAAGGGGTTTGAAAGACTTAAGTCCCTTTCTGAGATTGATGAAGAGGATGATGAATAAAAATAAAATATATGAAAGAGGAGGTATTGATATGGATAAATATGTTTGTCCTTGTGGTTATGTTTATGATCCAGAGGTGGGGGATCCTGATAGTGGAATCGCTCCTGGAACAGCATTTGAGGATATTCCTGATGACTGGGTATGTCCAATCTGCGGACTGAGCAAGGATATGTTCGAGAAGGCTTAAAATTCAAATAAGCTTGAAAAAGGGAGGTACAAATGTTTAGTTATTGTACCTCCTTTTTAAATTTTGTGTTATAATTGCACTTGTTTTTAAACAAGCAGCTGTGGCATGTATTGCACAGAAGGGTGTTTTTATAATTTGTTTTTTTGTAAGGAGTATTTTGAAAATGAACATATTCACATGTGATGGGAGCTATAAGGCAGATCTGAAGGAGTATTCAGAAACGATACTTGAGAAGTATGGTGTTTCTGCAAAGTCTTCGGAGCGCGAGATTATCTGTATGAGCGATGAAGGAAATGTGGTTGCATCGAAGCTTTATGGTGATCTAATCTATCACAAGAAATTGATGAGAAAATATGCTTACAGGGATGCTTTCGACCTTTATCTGAAAGCTGCTGGAATTACTGTAGCAGACGGGAAGTGGAGCTGCAGCGGAAAGTCTTATCCACAGGCTTTCTGGAACATCGGATATTTTCTTATGAATTATAGGAGAGGAGCATTTCTAAAGGAGTGCGAGCAGATAGATATAATTGAAAATATGGGTCTTACAGACAGACTGGCTAAGGCTTTTGAATTAGGTATAGCAACTATTATTGCTGAGAATAATTCTGGTGCGGTGAATATGGTTGGAAGACTTTTGAAGGAAGTGTCAGAGGATGATGGGCTTTTTGAAGAGCTGCATCCAGTGATCGAAGCTGGAATTACTGTACTTAAGAGTAAGCTGGCTGAAAAGAAGTTATTATCTGAGAATGACGAAAACATATCTGCAGTGAAAAAAGAAAATGAAAGATTGTTCTGTGATATGGTACAGGGTATTGAGGTGCCTGTCACTAAGGAAAGCTGTTCCAAGACAGCAGAGGATTTCTTTGTAGAGGCAGCGCAGGATGGATATGTATTTGCTTGTAATAGTCTTGCGGTAAAAGAGGCGGATAGAATCATTGAACTATATCAGGATCAGCTCAGTGGAATCTCATTTCTAGGGGATGACAGCGGACTGAATGAGTGTATCATTAATTATATATGTTATCTTAAGCTGGCAGCCGATAAGTTTGAATCCTATGCGGCAAATCGTCTGGGACTTTTCTATATGACGGGAGAGGTTGCAAGTAATGGAAAGAAGGCAGTCTTTAAGGACTATATAGATGTGGCGCTGGCGAAGGAGTACTTCGTCAAGGCGACAGTATATCCGGATGAAAACTCTGCCTGGGGATATTTCAATCTTATGAAGTATTTTCCAAAGATGTATGAGAAGGATATTGATCTTATGAATGAACATATGGACTATATCAAGAATCTTAATCCGGCTGTGTATGATATTGCTATGGATCTGTAAATTAATGACATAAGTGTCAAAAGTCAAAAAGCGTTATTGCTTGCAAGAAAAGCTTGTTGAAAGTGATTTTTAAAATTGGGAGATTGTCCGAGGATGGTCCCCCCGATTTTTTTGTTACCCAATATGTTAAGACGATAGCAAGATTAGTTAACATTTTCGCAACATTTGAAAAGTAATTGAAAAATCACTGTGTTACTATGTAATTGCGTGGTTGGGGAACTGCGCGTGGGTTAAAAGTTTATAAAAAGTGTATAAAAGTGAACTTATAAAGTGAAGGTTAGCTAAGGCAGATAAATAGTATTTATAAGTGAGCGGGAGTGAAGGATAAAAGTATTTATCGGGGGATAATACTTTTATTAGTGATGGTTAAAAGTATTTATACACAGGGGATTTTTTGACGGGAAAGTATTTAACAGGGTTAATTAAAAAAGATTATTAAAGGGTTAAGTATGAAGAGAGAACATTTTAACGATTTTAGGGAAGAAGCAAAGAAGCTTGTTGATTCTATGACAGTAGAAGAAGCGGCTTCTCAGATTAAGTATGACAGTCCTGCAATCGACAGACTCGGAATCCCAGCTTATAACTGGTGGAATGAGGGTCTTCATGGACTTGCAAGAGCAGGTACTGCGACAGTGTTTCCACAGGCAATTGCGCTTGCTGCTATGTTTGATAAGGAAATGCTGCAGAAGATTGCTGATGTTATTGCAACTGAGGCAAGAGCTAAATATAACGAGTCTAGAAAGCTTGGCGACAGAGATCTTTACAAGGGTATTACCATGTGGTCACCTAATGTAAATCTGTTCCGAGATGCAAGATGGGGTAGAGGTCAGGAAACCTATGGTGAGGACCCATACCTTACAGCACAGCTTGGAGTAGCATTTATCAAGGGCCTGCAGGGGAGCGGTAAGTACCTGAAGGTGTCTGCATGTGCCAAGCATTTTGCTGTGCACTCAGGACCGGAAGAGCTTAGACATGGATTTGATGCTAAGGCTTCTAAGAAGGATCTGGAGGAGACATATCTTCCAGCATTCTATGCAGCTGTTAAGGATGCAGATGTATCTGGTTTCATGGGCGCTTATAACAGAGTAAATGGTGAAGCGGCATGTGCAAGTAATGAGCTTGTTGTTAAGAAGCTTCGTGAGGAGTGGGGCTTTGATGGATACTTCGTATCTGACTTCCTTGCTCTTATGGACTTCCATGAGAATCACCATGTTACAAAGGATGTATTCGAAACCTGTGCTATGGCTATCAAGGCAACCTGTGATGTGAATGCAGGATTTGCTTATAGAAGCATGATGGAAGCATATGATAAGGGCATGGTTACTGAAGAGGAAATCAGAAATGCAGCTATCAGTGCTTACACAATAAGAGCTGCACTTGGTATGTTTGCAGATGATTGCGAATATGATGAGATCGGTCTTGATGCAATAGATACAGATGAATCAGCAGAGCTTTCATATCAGGCAAGTGTTAATTCTACAGTTCTTCTTAAGAACGACGGAATACTTCCACTTAATAAAGATGAGATTAAGAAGGTTGCAGTTATTGGACCTACAGCTTCTTCAATAGTTGTTCTCGAAGGAAACTACAATGGAACATCTTCAAGATATGTAACAAATCTTCAGGGTGTTAGAAATGTAGTTAATAAAGATACAAAGGTTCTTTATTCAGAAGGCTGTCACCTCTTCCTTGACAGAGTTCAAAATCTGGCGTTTGAAGATGACAGACTCAGTGAAGCGGAGATGGTTGCAAATGCAGCTGATGTTGTTCTCCTCTATGTTGGTCTTGATTCAACAATCGAGGGTGAGCAGGGAGATACAGGAAATGCATTTGCAGGTGGTGATAAAACATCACTCTTCCTTCTTGAACCACAGAGAAAGCTTGTTGACAGAGTTCTCTCTACAGGAAAACCGGTTGTACTTATCTGTAATACAGGTAGTGCTATGGATCTCAGCCTTGAGGATGAGAAGTGTAATGCTGTTATTCAGAGCTGGTACAGTGGACAGGCTGGCGGACAGGCTGTTGCTGATATTATCTTTGGAAATGCAGTTCCTGGCGGTAAGCTGCCTGTAACATTTTACAAGGATGGTACACAGCCACCAATGGAAGATTACAGCATGAAGGGCAGAACATATAGATATTATAAAGAAACACCACTTTATCCATTTGGATATGGTCTTTCATATTCAAGTTTCGATTATTCAGATGTTCAGGCTGTTAAAGCAGAGAACAGTGATGATGATACTGTAGTGACTGTAAAGGTAAAGATAACTAATACTGGTTCGGTTAAAGCGGACGAGATTGCAGAGCTTTATATTGATAAAGACATCAAAGAAAAGGGTGAGAGAGGTCTTAATCAGAATGTAGCTGGTCTTGAAGAATCTATAGCTGCTGACAATCAGCCAGTATACAGTCTTGCAGGATTTGAGAGAGTATCACTTGAGCCGGGTGATTCTGCTGAAGTTACATTTAAGGTAAGAGAAAGAGAACTCGAGACTGTACTTGAGGATGGAACAAGAGTATTCCTTTCCGGAAGCTATAAGTTCTTCGTAGGAGGACAGCAGCCAGATAAGAGAAGCGAAGAGCTTACTGGTAAGAAGTGTCTTGAGTGCGTGATCGAGCTATAAAGATAAAATCAATTACCAAATAAATAAAATAATGACAGATTTTACAAAAATTATTATGTTATAATTATTCTGTTCTTAGAACTTAAGAGCAGTAAAGAACCCAATTCAAAAAATATTAAGAAAGTGGAGGGTATTAAAAATGAAGTTCTTTATTGATACTGCTAATGTTGATGACATTAGAAAGGCAAATGACATGGGGGTTATTTGTGGTGTTACTACAAACCCATCTCTTATTGCAAAGGAAGGCAGAGATTTCACAGAGGTTATCAAAGAGATTACATCTATCGTTGATGGACCTATCAGTGGTGAGGTTAAAGCTACAACAGTTGACGCTGAGGGAATGATCAAGGAAGGTCGTGAGATCGCAGCTATCCATCCAAATATGATCGTTAAGATTCCTATGACAGTTGAAGGTCTTAAGGCAGTTAAGGTTCTTTCAGCAGAAGGAATCAAGACAAATGTAACTCTT
>CACZRU010000266.1 GCA_902783605.1 uncultured Lachnospiraceae bacterium | reverse complement strand
GGACCCAGAGAAGAGAATCCTTCTCAGAGTTTCAATGGATGGCGAAGATGAATCAGAGGTTGATCTTACATTTAATGTCCTTATGGGTGATGATGTAGAACCTCGTAAGAAGTTCATTGAACAGAATGCTAAATTTGTAAAGAACTTAGATATATAGTGATACCAAGGTCAAAAGGTATAAGAATAGCTATTCAATAGTTTTTAGTAATATTTTGAATAGTTCTTAAAGGAGAAAAAAATATGGATGACGATAAGATCTTTGACAAACCTCATGATGATGTAAAAGAGGTTGATCTTAAGAAAACAATGGAGAATTCCTACATAGATTATGCTATGTCAGTTATTGCATCTCGTGCTCTTCCAGATGTACGAGATGGTCTTAAGCCGGTTCAGAGAAGAATTCTTTTCTCAATGATCGAACTGAATAATGGTCCTGATAAGCCACATCGTAAATGTGCACGTATCGTCGGTGACACCATGGGTAAATATCATCCACATGGTGACAGTTCTATCTACGATGCTCTCGTTAAGCTGGCTCAGGAATGGAATACCAGATATCCGCTTGTAGATGGACATGGTAACTTTGGTTCTATGGATGGTGACGGCGCAGCTGCTATGCGATATACAGAGGCTCGTCTTACAAAGATTTCCATGGAACTCTTAGCAGATATCAATAAGGATACAGTTGATTTTATTCCTAACTTCGATGAGACAGAGAAGGAACCAGTAGTTCTTCCTTCTCGTTATCCAAATCTCCTTGTAAATGGTACTTCAGGTATCGCAGTTGGTATGGCAACAAATATTCCTCCTCATAACTTGAGAGAGGTTATAGACGCTGCTGTTAAGATCATCAATAACAGAATTGATGAAGATAGAGAAACCGATATCGAAGAAGTAATGGAAATCGTTAAAGGTCCTGATTTCCCTACTGGTGCTGAGATTCTTGGAAGAAAAGGAATTGAAGAAGCATATAGAACTGGTAGAGGTAAGATCAGGGTTCGTGCAATCTCTGATATAGAGCCAATGGCAAATGGAAAGCAGAGAATTGTAATTACTGAGCTTCCATATATGGTTAATAAAGCTCTTCTGGTTCAGAAGATTGCTGACCTTGTAAAAAATAAGAGAGTTGATGGTATCACGGATCTTCGAGATGAGTCATCTCGTGAAGGAATGAGAGTAGTTATCGAACTCCGTCGTGATGTAAATGCAAATCTTATCTTAAATAACCTTTATAAGCATACACAGCTAGAGGACACATTTGGCGTTAATATGCTGGCTCTTGTCAATAATCAGCCAAAGGTTCTTCCACTTATAGATATGCTTAAATATTATATCAAGCATCAGGAAGATGTTGTAACAAGAAGAACTAAGTTTGAACTGGCTGCAGCTGAGAAGAGAGCTCATATTGTTGAAGGTCTCCTTATTGCTATCGATAATATTGATGAAGTTATCAAGATTATCCGTGCAGCAGCAAATGTAAATGAGGCTAAGGCTAACTTAATGGCTCGCTTCAATCTTTCAGATGTTCAGGCTCAAGCTATTGTAGATATGAGACTCCGTGCTCTTACAGGCTTAGAGAGAGACAAGCTGGAAGCAGAGTATAAGGAACTTCAGGAAAGAATTGCATATCTCAAGAGTATTCTTGCTGATGAGAAGATGCTTCTTTCAGTTATTAGAGATGAAATGCAGATCATAGCTGACAAGTATGGAGATGACAGAAGAACTCGTATTGGTCAGGCTGTTGGAGAATTTACAGATGAGGATCTTATCGATGATGAACCAGCAGTACTTACTATGACTCATTTTGGTTATATAAAGAGAATGTCTGTGGATAATTTCCATGCACAGAACAGAGGTGGAAAGGGAATCAAGGGAATTCAGACAGTTGAGGATGATTTTATAGAGGATCTTCTCATGACAACTACTCTGAATTATATACTGTTCTTTACAAATAAGGGACGAGTATTTAAGCTTCGTACTTATCAGATTCCAGAGGCAGGCCGTACAGCAAGAGGTGTTGCTATGGTTAATCTACTTCAGCTGGATGGTGGAGAGCATGTTCAGGCAGTAGTTCCTATCCGTGATTTTGCTGAGAATAAATATTTCATCATGGTGACAAAGTCAGGAATGATCAAGAAGTCACCTCAGATGGATTATAAGAATATTAGAAAGAATGGTCTTATCGGTATCACAATCAAGGAAGATGATGAGCTG
>CACZRU010000265.1 GCA_902783605.1 uncultured Lachnospiraceae bacterium | reverse complement strand
TAAAAAGGAGAGAAGACATACAAATGAATGACAGCAGGGTGGAAAGACCTTTGACAGTGGCAAGATTAAATATACTTGGTTTTGGAAGTGGGCTTCTTATATTCTTCCTGGCATCTGTATTTTTACTCAGCATTGGACTGATAGTATTCCTGGTTAAAAATGGTATTAAAGATACTTTCACGGATTACTGGCTCCATCTGCTGATTCTAACCTTGGTGGAGATAATTATATTTTGGACAGGCATTATTATAGTCTATGCAACTTCAGCTCAGTTGGGGTTGAAGATAAGGATTCTTGGAATAGTATGTGGAATGATTCCTATACTCCACATCATTGTTCTCATACTGATAATCAGTATAACAACCCGAGAGGTCAGTTTTGAGAAGAAGAAGATTAAGCTGGACAAGGAAAGACATAGCCAGCAGATCTGCAAGACTAAGTATCCTATACTTATGGTACACGGCGTATTCTTCCGTGATTTTAAATACTTTAATTATTGGGGAAGAGTACCGGCAGAACTGGAGAAAAATGGTGCAACAATCTACTATGGCAATCATCAGTCTGCAGCGTCTGTAGATGAAAGTGCTATGGAATTAGCGGAAAGAGTTAAGCAGATTGTTCGTGAGACAGGCTGTGAAAAGGTAAACATCATTGCACACTCCAAGGGTGGACTTGATTCGAAGGTTGCTGTTGCGTGTACGGACATAGCACCTTTGGTTGCGTCAGTTACAACTATCAATACACCACACATGGGCTGTGAGTTTGCGGAATATCTATTGGTCAAGGCACCTGAAGGACTTCGAAACAAAGTAGCTGGTGCGTATAATTCTGCACTTAAGAAGCTTGGCGACAGTGATCCAAGCTTTCTTGATGCGGTGAATGACCTTACTGCAGTAAAATGCAGAAACATAAATGACAGAGTTTCTCATTATGATTTCAGGGCGCATGGAATTTATACTCAGAGTGTGGGTTCATGCATGAAGCATGCAATAAGCGGTGCATTTCCACTTAATATGAGCTACCACCTGGTGGGACATTTTGATGGGCCAAATGACGGCCTTGTGGGAGAGCCTTCATTTCATTGGGGCGAGAATTACATATACCTTGAGAATAAGAAGAATCGAGGGATATCCCACGGCGATATGATTGACCTGAACAGAGAGAATATAAATGGATTCGACATTAGAGAATTCTATGTTCAGCTGGTGGCAGGTTTGAAGCAAAGAGGTTTGTAATATGGTAAGACGACATATGTTCATATCTGGTGATGTACAGGGCGTAGGGTTCAGATACCGTGCCAATTACGCGGCGCAGAGACTGGGACTTACTGGATATGTTAGAAATCTATATGATGGAAGAGTAGAACTTGAGGTGCAGGGGGACCGTGATCTTATCTCCAGGTTTCTTGGAGAGGTAGATGCGGGAAGCTTTGTGCATATAGATGACATTGATTCTCAGGACATCCCTGTGGTTGAGGGGGAGCGAGGCTTCAAGGTCAGACATGATGGGTACTAGAAATTTGATGTTAATTAAAATTGAGATTTAAAAAAGTTTAAAACATAAATTTAAAACATATAAAAAAGATTCTTTATTTCGTTCAGAAAGACTGAAGTATATGTCATTCTGAGCGAAGCGAAGAATCTTTTTTAAATCATAAGAAATTGCCTTAGTTATTTCAAAAATCACTAAGTGAATTACTTATTTATCACTTATGAATATTAAATGTTTTACAACATATGTGCTCTGATGTCATCACCACTCATTGGTGAAAGCATTGCAGGAGCAATATCGAATACTGTCTTAGCACCCTTATCTCCAGCCTGGTTCATGCGGTAAGCTGCTCTTGCATAAGCAACAAGAACTGAACCTGTAAACTCTGGGTTTGAATCGAGCTTGAGGCTGTACTCAATAACATGTGTATTAACAGCAGCAGTAGTTCCATCAGCATTCTTATTTCCACCTGTTGTTCCTGAGTAGATGACTGAACCACCGTGTGGAAGTCCACTGTGATTTGCCTTCATCTCTTCAGCTGAGATGAAATTAACTGTTGTATCATAGTCTGCAAAGTAATTTGGCATGGTCTTAATCTCATTTTCGATACGAGCCTTGTCAGCACCGTCTTCAACTACTACATAGCAAAGTCTTGTGTGCTTCTGACGAGTTGTAAGCTCTGGGTTCTCACCGGCACGAACCTTCTCAAGTGCTTCTGGAACAGGAACTGTATACTGACGAGCATCAACAACTCCTTCAATTCTTCTAATAGCATCTGAATGTCCCTGGCTAACTCCCTTGCCCCAGAAAGTATAATCCTTACCACCTGGAAGAACTGAGTGTGCATAGAGACGGTTAAGTGAGAACATTCCTGGATCCCAGCCACAGGAGATGATACCGATCTTTCCAGCTTCCTTAGCAGCAGCATCTACATTTGCAAAATGCTCAGGAATCTTAGCATGGGTATCAAAGCTGTCGATCACATTAAATAACTTTGAT
>CACZRU010000264.1 GCA_902783605.1 uncultured Lachnospiraceae bacterium | reverse complement strand
TTCTTCTGTTATTTCTTCGGTTTTCTCTTCAGATTTTTCTTCTGTTATTTCTTCGGTTTTCTCTTCAGATTTTTCTTCTGTTTGTTCCTCGTTTTTTTCTTCGAGTTTTTCTTTCATCTCCTCCGAAACAATTCCATCAGTTGTATTATTATCAGCACTATCTACTGTTCCATTCACATTCCCGTTCATATACTCGTTCCCTTCATTTTTTCATTCTTATTTCATTCTGTCTTTTGTTTTTATTTTTCATTCTGTTTTTTATTTCTATTCTTTCTATTCTTATTCTATCTTTTATTATATTTATCATGTCACATCACTGCATGTCTTTATATAATCTTTCTATTTCTTCCCTTGTTGCCAGATATTCTGAATATGCACTTGCAGACCCTGCACTGAGTCCCATCTTAAACGCATAAAGTAGTTCGTCCTCTGTGTCATCTTCCTCCGGAATTCCCATTAGTATTCCAGCAATAAATCCAGCTACCATGGAGTCTCCAGCACCAACGCCATTTACCAGCTGTCCTTCAGGCGCCTCTCTCATATACACCAGGATATCACTTTCTTTATCAAATGATTTTTCAATTAAACCATCGGGATTTTTATAAGTCACAAACACCGCGCCATCGCCTGCCATGGATACGATAACATTTTTCGCTCCCATTTCCAGCAGTTTTTCTGCATATGGAACCACGCTTTCTCTTGTCTCCAATGTCACGCCAAACAGTTCTCCCAGTTCCTGATTATTGGGCTTAATGAGAAATGGTCGGTATTTTAGAACATTCATCAATAATTCTTTAGTTGCATCAACCACAATTCTTATGCCTCTGCCCTGTAGATATTCCATAATGTCGCTGTATATAGTTTCTGGCAATGTAGAGGGAATACTACCTGCAAGGACAAGCACATCCCCTTCCTTCAGCTTATCGAGTTTGATATACAGTTCTTTCACATCTGATTCGGTAATTTCAGGACCATTTCCATTTATCTCTGTTCCTTCAACCGACTTAAGTTTTAAATTTATCCTGGAACAGCCTTTCTCTATCTTTATCTCCTCGGCCATTATTCCAGTTTCTTTAATCTTTCTTGTTATTTCATCACCCACAAATCCAGCAGAAAAATATATCGCCGAATTTTCAATCCCCAGATTAGATAACACCGTTGAAACATTAAGACCCTTACCACCAGGAAGCATCAGCTCTGTTGTTGTCCTGTTGGTAAGTCCTAATCTAAAATCATCAACTGTTACTATATAATCAAGGGAAGGGTTAAAGGTTACTGTATAAACCAAAACATTTTCCTCCCACTAACAAGCTTTTATTCTAACACTCTTTGATTATACAGTTAATCCACTTATCATTCAATGAACATATTCACATAAAAAAACAATTAAGTTTCATAAAAAGAGGCGTGGTTTTGATATTTATCATTTGATATTTATCTAACCACGCCCCTATCTAATTGCAGATCATTTCTCTGATAATCTTATTAAATTGTAAGTATATTAATTTAATAACTAAAGATATTTCTAAAGATATTTCTAAAGATATTTTTTCAGATATTTTCCAGTATACGAGTTTTTCTTCTTTGCGATTTCCTCTGGAGTCCCCTGAGCAACCACAGTTCCACCACCGTTACCGCCTTCCGGTCCCATGTCGATTATGTAGTCGGCCTGCTTGATAACATCCATGTTATGCTCGATTACCACGACTGTATTGCCACCATCTGCAAACTTCTGAAGAATCTGCAGAAGCTTCTTCACATCATCAAAATGAAGTCCCGTGGTTGGTTCGTCCAAAATGTAAATAGTATTTCCTGTACTGCGCTTGGACAGCTCGGTCGCAAGCTTGATTCTCTGTGCCTCTCCACCTGAAAGTGTAGTTGAAGGCTGTCCCAGCTTGATATAGCCCAGTCCCACATCCTGCAAAGTTTTAATCTTTCTATATATAGAAGGAACTGCCTCAAAAAAGTCACACGCTTCATCCACGGACATATCCAGAACCTCAAATATATTCTTGCCCTTGTAGTGCACCTCGAGAGTTTCTCGGTTATATCTCTTACCGTCGCACACCTCACATGGCACATAGATGTCCGGAAGGAAATGCATCTCAATCTTATTGATACCGTCACCCTTACAAGCCTCGCACCTTCCACCTGAAACATTAAATGAGAATCTTCCCTTGTTGAAGCCCATGGTCTTTGCATCCTTTGTCTCTGCAAAGAGCGCACGGATAAGATCAAATACTCCTGTATAGGTTGCAGGATTTGAACGAGGTGTTCTGCCGATAGGCGACTGGTCGATATCAATCACTTTATCAAGAACCTCTGTTCCCAGTATATCGTCATGTTTTCCCGGTTTAATACGAGCTCTGTTAAGATCACGGAGAAGCTTCTTCTTAAGGATCTCATTTATCAGCGAGCTCTTTCCTGAACCGGAGACACCCGTTACTACAGTCATAACTCCCACAGGAACCTTTACATCTATATTCTTCAGGTTATTCTCTCGAGCTCCCTTTATCTCCAGCCAGCCAGCAGGCTTTCTTCTTTCAGCCGGAACAGGAATTATCTCTTTTCCACTAAGATACTGTCCGGTGATAGACTCCTTACACTTAATAATATCTTCAACTGTTCCTTCTGCCACAATCTCTCCACCATGAACTCCTGCCCTCGGACCGATGTCCACAATGTAGTCAGCAGCTCTCATGGTATCCTCATCATGTTCAACAACTATAAGGGTATTCCCCAGCTCCTGAAGTCTCTTAAGAGATGCTATCAGCTTGTCATTATCTCTCTGATGAAGTCCAATTGAAGGTTCATCAAGGATGTAAGTAACACCTACAAGCCCCGAACCTATCTGCGTCGCAAGCCTGATTCTCTGCGCCTCTCCTCCTGAAAGGGACGCGGTAGCACGGCTGAGATTCAGATAGTTCAGTCCCACATCCACCATGAAGTTAAGTCTTGCCCTTATCTCCTTTAAGATGTCACGGCCTATCATCTGCTGGCGCTTTGTCAGTTCAAGACCACCCACATATTCAGCCAGCTCATCGATTGGCATTTCAGTCATATCATAAATATTTTTATCTCCAATTGTTACAGCAAGCGATGATGGCTTCAATCTCTTTCCGCCACATACTGCACAAGGAGTAAATGTCATATATGATTCGTAATCGGACCTCATATCCTCTGAGCCCGTATACTTATATCTCTCCTCCACATTAGCAATAAGACCTTCAAACGGATGAGTGAAGGTACTCCTTCTGGTTCTCTGGCTGTTGTAATGAATCGTAACCCTTCTGCCATGAGTTCCATGCAGAATCACATCCTTAGCTTCGTCAGGGAGATCACGGTATGGCACATCCATGGAGAAACCATAGGTCTCAGAAAGCGCCACAAGAAGAGCATGGGTAAATGACTTCTCATCACCGCTGGATGCCCAGCCCGAAACAGCAATGGCACCTTCGTTCAGAGTACGGGATTTATCAGGAATCATAAGGTCTGGGTCCAGTTTCTGCTCCCAGCCAATACCAGTACATGCAGGACATGCGCCAAATGGGTTGTTGAATGAAAATGATCTCGGCTCAATCTCATCTATGGAAATATTGCAGTATGGGCATGAGAAACTGTCAGAATAGGTGTAGGTTTCTCCGTCTACAACCTCAACCTTCACTATCCCCTCAGCCTGCTTGAGCGCCACCTCAATAGAGTCAGCCAGTCTCTTCTCAACCCCCTCTTTGATCACAAGTCGGTCAACTACTATATCTATATTATGCTTGATGTTTTTATCCAGCTTTATTTCTTCCTCAAGAGTATATTGACTTCCGTCTACTACAACCCTTACAAAACCACTCTTCTTTGCCCTCTGAAGAAGCTTATCATGAGTACCCTTTCTTCCTCTTACAACAGGAGCCAGTACCAAGAACTTGGTTTTTTCCGGAAGTTCAAGCACACTGTCTACCATCTGATCAACAGTCTGTCTCTCAATTATTCTTCCACAGTTCGGACAGTGAGGTGTACCAATTCGTGCGTACAGAAGTCGCAGATAATCATAAATCTCAGTTACAGTACCTACTGTAGATCTTGGATTCTTGTTCGTAGATTTCTGGTCAATAGAAATCGCCGGAGAAAGCCCTTCTATCTTGTCCACATCTGGTTTCTCAGCCTGTCCCAGGAACTGTCTTGCGTATGATGACAGAGATTCCATGTACCTTCTCTGTCCCTCAGCATAAATGGTATCAAAGGCAAGGGATGACTTTCCCGATCCCGACAGCCCCGTAAATACTATGAATTTATTTCTAGGAAGCTTCACATTTACGCTCTGAAGATTGTGCTCACGAGCCCCCTGTACTGTTATGTATTTTATTTCGCTCATCGTTAATTATCACTCCTAATCAAAGCGATTTGCAGGGGATGCAAATCGTTATAAAATAATTATCAGCATTAATGCATAAATTTATTTGTCATAGTCCCTCAGCTTCACTTTGAGCTCAATAAGCTCGTCTCTTAGGACTGCTGCAAGCTCGAAGTTCAGCTCGGCTGCCGCCTGATTCATCTTCTTGGTGAGGCGGTCGATTTCTTTACCCAGTTCTTTCTTGTTCATAAGGTCTGGATCCTTGCCCACCCTCTTCTTTTCTTTTTCTTCTTCCTGAGCAGCCTTAAGGCTCGTGGATATCACTTCTCTAACAGCCTTACGGATTGTCTGAGGAGTTATGCCATTTTCATCGTTATACTTCTGCTGAATCTCGCGACGACGGTTCGTTTCGTCTATGGCCTTCTTCATGGAGTCAGTTATAGAATCTGCGTACATGATTACATGGCCATCCACATTTCTGGCCGCACGGCCCACTGTCTGAATGAGAGAAGTTTCTGAACGCAGGAAGCCTTCCTTGTCAGCGTCAAGAATCGCCACCAAGGTTATCTCTGGAATATCAAGACCTTCTCTCAGCAGGTTGATTCCTACCAGAACATCAAAGACTCCAAGCCTGAGATCACGAACAATCTCCATTCTCTCAAATGTATCTATATCACTGTGAAGATATTTAACCTTTACATCCAGCTTACGAAGATAATCTGTCAGATTCTCAGCCATTCTCTTTGTAAGTGTGGTGACAAGAACCTTATTCCCCTTTGATACTTCAACATTTATCTCTCTATACAGATCATCCACCTGACCTTCAACCGGACGCACATCGATAGGCGGATCCAGCAGTCCTGTAGGTCTTATGATCTGTTCTGTTCTTCCTTCTTCATGCTCAACTTCATAAGGTCCAGGGGTTGCTGACACAAAGAGCACCTTATCTATACGAGACTCATACTCATCGAAATTTAGAGGCCTGTTATCCATGGCTGAAGGAAGTCTGAAGCCATAGTCTATAAGAGTTTCTTTCCTCTTTTTATTTCCACCAAACATACCTCTTACCTGTGGCAGAGTCTGATGAGATTCGTCCACTATAAGAAGGTAATCATCCTCAAAGAAATCCATAAGGGTATATGGTGGATCTCCCGGTTTTCCACCAGCTATAATCCTGGTGTAATTCTCTATACCCGAACAAAATCCTGTCTCGCGGAGCATTTCCATATCTAGCTCCGTCCTCTCCTGAATTCTCTGTGCTTCCAGAAGTTTATCATGAGCCTTGAAGTACGCAATTCTCTCTCTCAGCTCATCATCTATTTCCTTCAGAGCCTGTTCCATCTTATCTTGAGCTATAACATAGTAAGACGCAGGGAAGATGCAGGTAAATTCCACCCTTCTCTTTATCTCTCCCGTTGTTGGATCAAACTCCGCAATACTGTCTATCTCGTCACCAAAGAACTCGACTCTCACTGCCTCTTCATCCTTGTTGGCAGGAATGATATCAACTACATCACCTTTAACCCTGAAGGTACTTCGTCTGAAGTCCATCTCATTTCTCGTATACTGCATATCCACCAGCTCACGGATAAGCACATCTCTATCCAGCGCCATGCCCGGTCTGAGTCCCAGCATCATAGCCTTATAGTCCTCTGGATTTCCAATTCCATAAATACAGGAAACAGAGGATACAACTATAACATCATCTCTCTCAATAAGCGCAGAGGTTGCGCTGTGACGAAGCATATCAATCTCATCATTTATAGATGAATCCTTCTCTATATAAGTATCACTGGAAGGAACATAGGCTTCCGGCTGATAATAATCATAGTAAGAAACAAAGTACTCCACAGCATTCTCTGGGAAGAACGCCTTCATCTCGCCATAGAGCTGGGCAGCCAGCGTCTTGTTATGAGACATGATAAGAGTCTTCTTGCCAAGTGCCTTTATAACATTTGCCATAGTAAATGTTTTTCCAGAACCAGTTACTCCAAGAAGAGTCTGTCTCTTCTTCCCCTCCTGAAAGCCCTTAACAAGCGTCGCTATGGCTTCAGGCTGGTCACCGGTTGGTTCATAATCTGAATGTAGTATAAAATCTGCCATCATTTCTTTTCCTTAAAAAAATATAAATAAATATATAAATAATTTATCTAAAAAACACATCTAAAATATATACAGTCAGTAAATATAGAAATTATATATAGATACAGATACCTCCGAAAACCAAACAAGGATTCCGAAGGTATCTCGTTATTAGTATATCACTTAGCATATAACTTCTGAAATATACCGTATTATTCTTTTTATATCAAATTTATTCTAACTTATTCTAACTATTCTTCTGTCCAATCTACAGCCCATTCTATGGTCTATTTTACAATCTATCTTACAGCTTGCATACATATATGGACGCTGAATTCTTCGGTGCCACAACTGTAAGAACATTATTCTGTACCACAAGTGTTTCCGTATCCATGGTATAACCAAACTCATTTGTAAGCAGAACTCTCTTCATGACACGATTGTTATGAACTCCCAATTCTCTTACATGAAGCTTGATCTCCTTATCCACAAAGTCACTGTTGATAACAACCGCAACAGCTTCCTTGAAAGTGAATCTACCATATGACAGCAGTCTGTATTCGCTGTGAAGGAACTTTAATGAACCTGTTCTCAGCGCTACAAACTGATTGTGAATACCTATTATATCTTTGTGGTAGGCAATCATCTCATGATCCTCATGCCCCCAAGGGTAGGTTCTTCTTGAATCCGGATCAGTCCAGCCACAGACGCCTGCCTCATCTCCATAATATATAGTTGGTGCGCCCGGCCAGGTCATCTGAAATGCTACAGCCATACGCATTATGTTTTTGTTAACATTCTCATTTGCCATCTCAGCGCCGACAGTCTGAATACGTCCGACCCTGTGATTGGTTCTGGTCAGGAATCTGGAGTGGTCGTGATTGGACAGCTCATTCATGGAAACATAGAGCGAATTATACATGAAGTATGACATATAATTCCTGATAGTTCCCTTGAAGAAATCAGCATTTCCAAGGAAGTCACCCCTAAACTCATCACTGTGCTTCTCAACACCTGTAAGGAACCAGGTAATAGGCTCCATAAATGCACCATAGTTCATTATGGTATCCCATTCTTCTCCATCCAGCCATGCCTTAGGATTGCCGTAGTGCTCTGCAAGGATAATAGCCTCTGGATTCGCTGACTTAACCGCCGCTCTGAAATCCTTCCAGAACTTATGGTTATATTCCTCTGAATAACCAAGATCCGCAGCCACATCAAGACGCCAGCCATCACAGTTATAAGGCGGTGAAACCCATTTCCTTCCGATTTTCATTATATAATCATGGAGTTTTTCCGACTCCTCATAATTAAGCTTTGGAAGTGTATCATGCCCCCACCAGCCATTGTAGGAGCCATTATCAGGCCATGCATACTCATCCTGAAATTTAAAGAAGGAACGGTACGGACTGTCCGCACTTACATAGGCGCCCTTCTCATAATCCGGATTCTGATTATATATCTTCTCTTTATCAAGCCACTTGTTAAATGAACCACAGTGATTAAACACTCCATCCAGAATAACCTTGATATCTCTCTTATGAGCCTCATCCACCAGCTTTGCAAACAGGCGGTTAGAAGCCTTAAGGTTTGCCTTGTCAGTTACACGGCAGATATATCTGGAAGCTTGAGTATTATCATTTACCCATTCAGGAAGAAGCTCCCCCTCATCCTTGACTATCCGGCCAAAATGAGGATCTATGTAGTCATAATCCTGTGTATCGTACTTATGGTTAGATGGCGAAACAAAGATAGGATTCAGGTAGATTGCCTCAACTCCCAGGTCCTTCAGATAATCCAGCTTGTCCATAACTCCTTGAAGATCTCCTCCGTAGAAGTTACCTACATCCATAGTATCAGGAATCTTATCCCAGTCATCTATTCTTCTAACCTGCTGTCCCACATAGCTGTACTCGCCTGTAAGGACATCATTGGACTTATCACCATTACAGAAACGGTCAACGAATATCTGATAGAATACCGCTCCCTTAGCCCAGTCAGGAGTTTTAAATCCCGGAACTATCTGGAAGTCATAATCATGATTTACATCTCTAAGAATTCCCAGGCGGTTATATACAACATTCAGCCTGTCAGAATGCACAACAAAAAAATATCTCAGCTTAGTATGAACATTGGAAAACTTAATTGAATAATAATCAAAAATTCCCGTCTGTTTGCTGAGCTTCATAGGAATGTGCTCATCTCCTATAACGATATCAACTCCGTCAGCATTACTTCTAGCAGTTCTGAAACGGATAGTAACATCATCACCTACATTTGGTTCAGCAGGTGTAACAAACTGTGGTGTGACATCAGAAAAAAGAGCACCAAAATTGAGAATAGTCGTCGAATTATATATGCGGTTGATCATATCGATTACATTCGTATGCGACATTTTCTCTCCTCCCAGGTTAATAAGCAAATATTTCGATCTACTCTAAGGGCAAATCGTTACTTATTTTAACACAAAAAAGCATTTTTTTAAAGTCTAAGCATCAAATTGCACCCACTAGATTAAATCTAGATAAAACACCAAAAAAAATACAAAAAAAACACCTTTACGGATTTATTCAAATCGTAAAGGTGCTTTTCCTATTATGCATAATAAATTTATGTCACTAGACTGTAAAGCTCTTAAAAGAATATAAAGCTTGATCCATTAAGCAGAGTAGTGAATGTTCCAGTTACCGCATTAAGGATAATTGCGATAATCCAGAGAACAACTGCGATGATACCAAGGATTAATCCTGCTGTAGCTTTACCACTCGTATTACCTGCGTCCTTAGCCTGCTTAGCTAAGATGATAGCTGCGATACCGCAAGGTGCACAGCATAAAAGTCCAACAATACCTAACACGAGAGAAGTCGTCGC
>CACZRU010000263.1 GCA_902783605.1 uncultured Lachnospiraceae bacterium | reverse complement strand
TCCATACCCTTCTCAGCTGTAAGTCCAAGAGGAATATAGTTGCATCCTTCCTTATCAAGTCCGGACTGCTTAAATACATCTGTTATAGTAAAGTTGAAGTCCCAGTTCTGATCGCACATACCGAGAACTCTACCTGTTGAAAGCTTTGAAATATACTCATCATATGTCTGAGTACCAAACTCAACATCAACGATGCCCTTGTTGTACTCTTCGTTAAGTTTCTTGAAGTACATCTTAGCTGTATCTGTTGTATTGTAGTCAACAATCTTAAGGTTTTCTTTATCAACGATTACAGAACCATCATTTGGATATCCATCAAGGAACTCAGGTGCGTTCTCAAGACAGAAGTATCTCCAGTCCTCACAAAGGATTGTGTAAGGAATGATTTCTGTACCGTCATCCATTGTAGGATGCTCTGCATAATATCTCTCAAGAAGATCGAAGTACTCATCAAGTGTCTCAATCTTTGGATAGTTATCCCACTCAAGTACCTTTGCCTGAATCCAGAAAGCCTCATCATTGTGAGTTGTTGTCTTTGACTCACCAAGAGTATTTCCGAATACATTCATCCAGTAAATATGTCCATCATCCATACGGAACTTATCCCACTCTTCATCTGTGTAGAATGCCTTAAGGTTTGGATAATCATCAAGATAATCATCCCATGGTACAAGAACATCATTATCGTAGAGCTGCATCATAGCCTCTCCACCATTGATGAAGTCTGGATAATCACCACCAGCGATGATTGTACCAACTGCTTCAGCATCAGTCTGACCTGTAAGCCAAGTTTCCTTAACTTTGCAGCCAGTCTTCTCAGCGATAATCTGCTGAATCTCGTTGTCGTCATTGATTTCTGTTCCAGGCATTGCAATGAACATATCGAATTCCTTTACATCGCCTGAAGCTGTACTTCCGCCCTTATCATCTGATGCAGCGTCTGTACCACTTGAATTTGAATCTGTAGAAGATGTATCAGTAGTATCTGTTGATGATCCTCCACAGCCTGCGAACATTGTAAGCATCATTGCGCTAGCAAGTGCACATGCCCCCAGCTTCTTAGCCTTAATTCTCATACTTTACCTCCTTAAAATATTGTATTTTTGTATGATAGCCTTCACTTGGCAATTAAGTAACTCAATTATAGACCTTGAAAGATTATATTTCGCCCTACAAATTCAAAAAAAAAACCCTACAAATTCTTAAAATTTGCAGGATTTTTAACTTATGTAAACCATTTTCTCGACTTATGTAAACCTTTTGTTAACAAACATAAAACAATTTGCATCAAACTTACATCAATTTTATGCTTTTTTTACTAAATATTCACTAAACACGCCTAAACCGTTTACAATTTGTTTACATCTCACTTTTTTTCTGCCTTCTGTACTGCGATGGTGTCATTCCCTTAAGCTCAATAAATCTTCTGATGAAATAGTCACTGTTCTTATATCCAACCGCGGCGGCAATATCTACTATTCTGTCATCGGTATTGATCAGCATCTTAGCAGCCTCATTAATTCTATAGCTTGTAAGGTAATCTTTAAATGATACTCCATATTTCTTTGTAAAGAGTGATCCCAGATAACTGCCATTAATGAAATATTTCTCGCTCATTTTCTTGAGACTCAGGTTCTCACTATAATTCTCTTTAATTTCCTTCTCGATATCCTTAAGAATTCCACCAGAGACATTCTTCCTAAGCTGATTCAGGTACTGGGCATATTCACATGCAAATTTATACATATGGACACTGCTCCCTCTCTTTATACCTTCATCAAAGGAACTCTCACTTATCTTATGAAGAATCTCCTCCTGATCTATTTCATCATCCAGTTCGGTAGCAACGTGTATCAACTGGAATAAAAGATAGTTCATATTCAAACTTACAGAGTCTCCTAGTCCAGCCTTTGAAATATCATCGTAGAACTCATTTACGCATTTATAAATTTCAGTTTCATCACTCTGCTCTATAGCCTTTACCAGATTATCCAGGCTCTTCTTAAACAGCATAGCCTTTCCAGGATTGACATTCATCTCAATCTCATAAGTAACAACTGGTCTCGCCTCGTGGAATACTTCCTGGGATTTTAGAATACAAGCCGAACTATAGGATTTGGATACCTGAGTAATATCAGAAACCTGCTTACCCGCCAGGATTCTAACCTTTCTCTTAAGCGAAAGCTCCAGCTTTCTCTGAAGCGCCGACAGAAACTCCATATTATCCATGCCTCTATCTTCTGCCATGTAATCACAGTAAATGAATCCAGTATCATAGGTACTATGATTCAGTGATACATCATAGATAAGATGATTGCTATCTTCACCCACAATTTGTTTCAATGCATCGTTCATTTCTCGTCTATACTGCATAATACTGCCTTCCTGGGTTTCCAGCTTGTCAGTATCAAGAAGTTCTATTATCACATATCTAATTCCATTGGAAAGACGCATGTTTTTCTTTAGATAATCCAGATTCACATCATCATATCGTCCCACTATGAGTGCGATCATGTGTCTTTGAAGAAATGCTGTCTCTGTTTCCTGATGATGAGCTTCCCGCTCACTGCTTTCCTTATTAAGTTCATTTATCTTTCTAAGAATTTCCAGAAGTTCATCCTTCTTAATAGGCTTAAGCAGATAGTCCATACAGCCATAGTGCATAGCATCTCTCGCATACTGGAAATCATTATAACCACTCAGTACAACAAAATATGCATTGGAAACACCTTCCTCTTGAACCTTTTGAAGAAGTTCTATTCCCGTCATAACTGGCATTCTGATATCTGCAATAACAAGATTAACCTCATTTTTACGCAGATATTCCAGAGCTTCCTGGCCATTTTCTGCCACCTTAACTATCTCGAAATTTTCACTTTCCCAATCGATAAGAACCTTAAGACCTTCAACTATATAAGGCTCATCATCAACAAACATTACCTTCAGCATATATTTCCCTCGTTATGATAATAAGATTATATTCTATATATTATTCATCTTCTTCTGGCTTCAATTTATTTCTTTTCTCATCTTCCAGCGGGATAATAATACGGATATTAGTTCCGACTCCAGGTTCAGTTTCCAGATCAAACTTGGCCATATCGTTAGTCATCATTTTAAGCCTTAGACTTGCATTTGTCATACCAACACCTGTACCAGTCTTGATCAGTTCAAGACTTGCATTATTCATCTTAAAGAGAAGATTTTCTCTCATCTCCTCATCCATACCAATTCCTGTATCTTCTATCTCAAAGAACATCTTGTCCTTCTTCTTGTAAATTCTTACGAAAATCCATCCTGGCTCAGTTTTGCTCTCAATACCATGCACACAGGCATTTTCAATAAATGTTACTATAGAAAGCTTTGGAACCATAAAATCATAGCACGCCGGATCCACATCAAGGCTATAACTGAGCCTATCTCCAAATCTATACTTCTGGAGTTCCAGGTAGGCCTTCGCGAATTTCATTTCCTCCTCAACAGAAACTGTATCTGAACGCCAGTCAACATTCACTCTCTGCATTATGGCCAAATGCTCCACCATTTCAGACGTTTCCACCTCATTCTTAAGCAGGCTGTGCATCCTTATGCTTTCCAGAGCATTAAAAAGGAAATGAGGATTAATCTGACTATGAAGTGCCAGAAGCTCTGCATTCTGCCTTGCAATATCCATCTCCTGCTGTCTCAGTTTATCAATGTAGGATGTTTGAATCAGAGAATTCATCCTGTCGACCATCTTGTTATAGTTAACCATCAGTGAAGAAATTTCATCCTCTCCCTCTATTTCCTGTATTTTTTTCAGATATTCGTCATCTGCATTCTCAAAGACCTTGCTCATTCGCCAGATTCTCTGTGCAACTGAATAATCCAACTGCCTGATCATATAAACAGGAAGAATAATACTGATAAGAAGGAGTATAAGAACTATAATAGTAGACTTAATATCCAGCACCCATATTCCCGGCCCCTTTCTCTTTAAATATATCGTATAGGTTTCACCATAGATATATATATCCTGCTGATAATCTGGCTTTACAGATTTATCCATAAATCTATATGCTTCTTTAAGGTGTGTGCCTCCTACATTTGTCATAAGAAGCTTGTCACCCAGACAGATATATGCATCAGACTCTATCCCCTCACTGAGCACATTGTCCTGGAAGTTTCTATAATTAATAGTAAGCTTCAAAACCTTCTCACACCTGTTTTTCTGCCCCATCTCCATCTTTCTCATAAGAAGAATATTTCTTTTAGATGAAGTATCCGTATACTCCTTAGAAAAGTCAAAGCTCAGGACCATACCCTCGCCTTCATCCAGCTTCTTATACCATGACTCATTCCTGACCGGCTCGAGCTTGTAGAACATGCCACCATTCAGAATGGTATCATTATCAGCATATATCTCAAGCGTTTCATTTCCTATTCCCAGCCAGCTTTCATATATGGAATCTTTTTTGAATTCTGTATACGCCGTATAATAATCAAGAGGATCATAATACTGCCTATTGAGAAGCTCCTCAATCTCTTCATTCTTGTAAATATTCTGAATGATCTTTGCTGGATAGTTCAGTCCATCTACGAAGTTATATTTTATTTCTTCTGCATCACTCCTAAGTTCCTGTTCCTTAGTGATTTTATTTACCTTGTATAGATTATAGAACACAATGCCGTCTGTAAGAAAAAGAGGAACCAGTACGCAGAACACAAAAAGAAGCATCAATTTCTTTTTGAGACTGATGCTCATAAGATAATTCTTCAGTTTTGCACGAAGTTTTATCATTTTTCACCCAAGCATAAGGAATAGTTATTTAGAATACTAAACCCGTTCTTTTTTTGTTTTTATTGTTTTTATTCTATTTATTCTAATGTCATACAGACTAATTATACCTGAAATCCATGAATCCTGCACTTCCACCAGTTTCTTTTTCTGAATATACAAAAAGTCCAAATCTGCATCCGGTAAAATGATCCAGTCTGAATGAAAGCTGATGCTCACTTCCGATCTGTCTGAATCCCTGCCCCAGATCAACCTCGCAGACAGTGGTGTCCTGCTCAAATACCGCTGACAGTCTGAGTCTGATAGTATCACCTTCAAATTCAAAGCTCTCCTGGATAACACCTGGCTCTTCACTTAGATTCCAGATATCACCGCTTGTATTTGTAAAGGTACACATTACCGCTCTATTCTTACCACCATTCTTCTGTACCCCAACCCAGGCATAGTTTCCTTGAAAGGCCGCAAGTCCTGCAGAGTCACCATCCTTCAGCCTTGAAACATCCAGTGTTACCTCAGCTGAGCATCTTGGAAATCTCATTCTCTGGGTAAGCGTATTTCTAGCAAAGTAGATATTACTAGAAAGCTTATCCGTAGTTATCCAGAAACAGCCTTCTTCTGCATCACACTTAACCAGCTTCATATCAGGTTCATGGTTAAACTGCCACATGCTTTTAAATCCAAATGAGCCATAATTCTTCTTGTCTCTTTTTATGGTCTCTTCTGGATTATATCTAAAATCGTCATTTCCAATTAGAGATTCTCGATCTTTTGCAGCATCTAAATATTCATGATTTCCTCTAGATTCAACTAAGATTTTCCCCTGATTATTATATTTTACACCAGTTTTCAGCACAGGTAAATGCAGATTCTTTGGTGCCCTGCCATTAATACCAAACACAGGATATCCATCCTCTCTAAAGGTTACTGGTACCAAAACAGGAAGTCTCCCTATGGCCCCGCTATCCTGGAAAAGAATTGCGTTCCAAACTCCATCCGGTCCTTCAACAATCCCACCTTGAGCAATTCCAGAATTTCTGAAGTCCATATCATCATCAAAAACATCACCGCCAATAACCTTTCTGTCTGGAGAATCACTTAGAAATTCATCTATAGAATCCGCCATGAAGCAGGCTTCCACTCTTCTCCACCTGTCCCTCTTAGAATGGATCAGGAACAAATAGTACCTGCCATTAATCTTATATAGATGAGAGCCCTCATATCCCAGCATTGGATTACCCTTATCGCTGAGAATGATTCCATTTTTACCACCAGGTTCAGGCCCCGAAAGTTCAGAATTCAGCTCAGTAAGATAAATATCAGTATTACCATAAACTATATAAATCTTGCCTTCATCAAAAAGAAGTGACGCATCGTGATAAAAGCCTTCTACTATACTCTTTGTCCAGCTGAGACTACTTAAATCCAAATCATCAATATGATCATC
>CACZRU010000262.1 GCA_902783605.1 uncultured Lachnospiraceae bacterium | reverse complement strand
CCGTATTTGGAACCGACGTTAAATCCTTTTTCCCAGTAACTCGTTCTTCATAAAATCTCATATACATGTTATCCGTATGACTCAGTTCTGGTTGTAACGGTTCCATATAAAATGCAAAGGCTTGATTATTCCTCTTATTCGGGGATTTATCATCCACATTTTTATTATTTTTTTTGTCGAATTTAACTGCAACATGATTATTTGAAAACCATGTAAATCCTTCATCCCCTTCCTTTTGTCCAGGAACAATTGGATAACTTATCTTCAGTTCTGTTGGTACACTTTCGAAACCGGTCATTATCTTAAAGTCTTCCACAACCTCTTTGTCAAAAACAGCATCAACGCATGTTTTTGCATATTTTTCTGTTGCATCTACTACATTAAATTCAATAACATCACTACTTATGTTTCTCACTGATACATTATCCACAGAAACAGCTATACTTCCCAATCCTAATGGCTTTGCTGCTCCTAGTTTATATCCATGTTTCTTTATATCGATATCCCCAACTTCTCCTGCATTAAGCATCCATACCAGTTTCATCAGTTCATTCTCAGATATTTTATCAAAGAACAATTTACCAGAAAATGTTACGCCAGACTTTACTGGACGAATTGTCATATTTAGTTTTGAAACCTTAGCATCATTAGATAGTTTCTTTATCGACATATTATGCCAATAAAACTTTCGACCATTTAGTTCAGGTTTTTCAATACGATGAAGTTTATGATTTTTATCAACATAATAATCAAATGTCCAAAAAATAGCATCTGGAGCTGGTTTCTTAACATAGAACTCTGTATTGCCAATCTTTGGTGACGAAAGTGGAAATAATGAAACCACGGGATCATAACACTCGGAATAATCATCCAGCTTTCTATTAATTGTTAAATCCGAAAATCTAATTCTAGATGCAACTGCATCATTACCACTTATCATTCCATATAAAGAACATGCTGGACAAATATTTTTCTTAGATTTACAACTGATAAGATTTTTACTATCAATAAAATCTGTTATTTTAGACTTATAAACCTCTCGCGTTTTGCAGGCAGGCGACAATAAAATAGAATCATCATCGTTTGAATATTTAACTTCGGAATAATAAACAGGAAAGAATTCACCTACATCCCCATTACTCTTGAATTCATTCCATTCCTTTGTATATTCCTTATATAAAACTTTTCCTTCTCCTGAATTATTCTTATACTCATTTAGCACCTTATCAAGACAATCAATATCAAGAGATTTCGATATCCTCTCTTTTGTAACTTTGAAAATATGACAACAATGTTTTTGCGCGACAACTATACCAGGTTTGTCTGGCATTACAGGACCATCTTCGCCTTTCAAAATATAGCCTATTTCCACATTTGCAGATATATCTTTACTAACTTTTTTTGCTAAAGACTTAACTTTATATCCTCTTGATACTGAAACAAATGAAACCTTCTGCCCCTCTTTAAAATCCTTTTGTCTATAACATTTTCTACTGGTATAATTCTTGTAATCTTTTCCATCCCAATGTTCTTCATCTTCTATGCTATCTTCACCTTTAGTCCTCCAAAGACAATCCTCGGCTTTATACAACTCATAGTTTCCATCTCCAACTTTTTTTATGAGTCCAGCCTCATAATTATGTGCTGTTCTCTTGCTGAGAACAACCTTCTCATCCAGATTAGACAAACATGAGTTTGTAAGAATCTCATACTGATTCCTGAACATACCTCTTATCTCACTGCCTGGAATAACAGGTGCACTGCATATATCACTTCCCTCTTCCAGTTTTGTATATGAAAAGAAATCATACCTCTTGTGTTCTTTTTTAATTTCCGCTATCTTCTCAGCTTTTTTTTCATCATCTTCTGCCACGTCTATTTTCTCATCATTCACACCGAAAACATGACTATCCGAAAAAGCCTTATCTGTACTGGTATTTGCTATAAAAAGAGGTGTCTTGGTGAGAACAGAATATTTAATTACACCAGATAGATTTTTTTCATCTTCAGGAAGAACTTCTTTCTCTCGTTTTCTTAGCGGTATAAAATTATACGGATTAACAAAATTCAGTTTATTATCACTCATTCTTCCACCCCTCTCTATTTCATACTCAGCCTATAGTCATCAATATATGCCATACCTTCATCAGTATATTTAATATGATTGACAACCTCTATCGTATCAGCTGAAATATCTGCCATATCTTCCTTCCTTAAATCCAGATAAATATTCTGAACATATGTTGAATCACCACCCGACTCAAAATCAGCTACATGATCAACATATCCACTCTCATATCTCCTGCTCTCAGAGGATACTATCCTATATTCTTTCTCGTCATTAAACAAATGTATCTCCACTATGTCTGCATCCTCTGCAAACAATCCTTCAACGTTTCCTTTATCAGAATAAGGTTTAAATAGTAAGCATTTTCTTGTATAAGCAAGAACATATCCCGCTGCCGGAGCCTTTTCTTCTATCAACTTCTTTATTTCACGATATTTCACTACTTACTCCTCCCTTCAAGATAGCTCTTCAGACTAGCTAGGCATTCTTCTATTTCCAGTCCCCCAAATTCCTCAAATTCAGAACCTTCAAATATGCCTCTTCCAACCGCCGTCTGTCCACCAATTGCAACAAAGCCATTCATAATATCGGAGATTACTAAATACAGCAGCCCCATAGCAGCTTTGTAATTGTCTGACTTATCCTTCCTGACTAATATCTCAAGATTTGTACTTCCACCAAAAAATGATATTTCTGAGTAAAGTCCACCACTAATCGCAGAAGAATCAAATCGATTAATCTTCACCCTTGTCATTGGAAGCTCTGCAGCCCCAAAAATCTTACTTTCTGAAATTATAATTTTCGACTGTTGCGCCTGTTTTACTTTTTTATCATCAACTACTCCAAACCAGTCATCAATTATATCTTCATATTCTTTACACTTCAGATCATCTCGAAGAATCCTGACTGCATCTCTCCTGATAGCTCCATTCCAGCTGCTTCCCGGAACTACCGGAACTCTCTTATTGCCATCCTCATCTTCTTTAATAGTCAGCTGTTCATAATCTGCTTCGCCTGGTCTGGTCGAGTATTTTCGAATACTTATTCCCCCCGACAGATTTAACGGAACTTTTATCTTAGCAAAATGAGTTTCAAGGAAGTCTTCTTTAAGCTCTTCCTTTCCCTGCTTCCATTCATCATAATCAACTGCCTGAAGAAAAGTGTTTTCTTCATAAGCGTTATCTTCTAGATACTTCAGCCATTCCTCGGCCTGTCCATCCTGAGTATAGTCAAAAGCTTTCTCTCCAACACTCAGCACTTTAACCTTGCCGAAGCCCCTGTTCTTCTTTGCTCCAAATCTTATCTCCCCATCAGCAAGTCCAATGATAAAAGCATTAATCTTTTCTACTGAATCATTTTGATCATCATTTTCCCTTTCAAGCACTTCAAAACGCATGCATCCACCCGCTCCAGGTTCAACTATCTGCATATCAAACTTCCCTTTATCCGAAGTGATTTTTTCATCGTCCTGGAGTTTAATGCCGTCACGTATAGAAATGTTTAATTTATTTTCACTTCCAGCATCATTATCACTATCATTTATTAAAGCAACATCCGAAATAAAGATCTGGCTCATCCGGCCTATGTTGTTTATCACTTCTCCTGTACTCTCATCCTTTACTGCCTGTGAAAACCCCATAACACTAGGTGAATTCTTCCTGTCATCAAGGCTATTTCTAAATACTCCAGCTATGGATGTTCCAGGGATAAATGGATTACCTTCTCCATCTATTATAATGTCTACATCAGTTACATCTTTATTTCCACTAGATATACACAGAGGAGATGCAAGCTTAAAATGTACCTCATAATAAGTTCTTTTTAATATCTTCGATGATCTACTGCTCATTTTTATCACCTGCCTTTCTCTCTCTGATACTGTATTTGAGACATTTCAAAAACTCTTTCAGAAGAAGCATCTGAGAGTCTGGATTGCTGTAATTAGATATTGAATAGCTCTTCTCAAATTCCTCAATCATATTTTTTTGTGTTTTATCCTTAGCGTCTTCATTACTTTTATTTACGATATTTGTATTTATATTATCTTTAAATGAATTACTTATATCTGAGTTTTGTTTCTCTGCATCGTTTTGCATACAGCAATACTTTTCTACAAGTTTTATAATCTTATCAGCTCTTCGTTCCTTCTCCTTCTTCTCCTCTGAGGCTTTATCGTACCTCTCTTTTACTGAAATCTTTACGTCTTGCAGTGAAGAAGATTCACTACACATCAAAATCATATTACTAACTGTTGGTCTATATTTTTCCTTATCTTTTTCTTTTACCTCTTCATCAAACTCATCCAGAAGCTTAACTGCATAGAACGGTACATACTTTTCAAAAAGCATATCTGCAATACTCTTTGCAAAGCCTTCTCCGGAAGCATCAACAACCTTAACAGCTTCTTTACTCCTGCTTTTTTTCAGCTCATATTCTTTTTCATTGTTTTGTGGAACTATTATTACCTCACCAAATCCCTCTAAGGTTCTTTCTCCAATAACAAAGTTTTCAGGAATTGAAATATACTGTGGTTCCTCAAAATCTATATGAATAAAACTTCCCTTTTCAAATACTCCAACAATAGGTTTTCTGTAACCCCAGGTCACATTAAACCCACCAACCTGTCCATAGTTGATAAAGCTCTTTTCTTCACAGCTTTTATCACAATTAATTCCAAGGCACGTTAGAATCTCTCTGATCAGAACATTCTGGTCCAGAGAATACATTGCATTATCGTTATAGATGATTGCTGGAGATTCCAATAATATATTTAGACTATCTACCGGTTCAGCCTTCTTTTCTTCTACTCTCTTCTCACTCTCCACGCACTTAATTTCAACCTGTCCATATTCTGACATTCGCGAATAACCAATAAGTGCTGTTGATTCACCAGCTATAAGCTCGCTGATTTTTTTAATCTGTTCTGGGGTCCCATGAATAAAGCCACGAAATCTCTGACCAGCACATATAGATGACATAGAATAAAAATCACTGTTATCATCACTCTTCAATGCCCTTCCGATAGATTTATCATCTGGTCTTCTATGATGATATCTGTCTTCCATCTTTACAGATTTTTTAGCTTTTATCTTTCCGTCTTCATAGGAAACATAGCAATGCTTTATCTGATTGATCTGCCTGTCATCATTTTCATTCTTATCTTTAATTGCTCCATCTATTATTACCTTGTCATTATCTTTTACCGAATATAGAGAAGCTGGAACTTCAACCATTCTCTCCCCAGCATCCTCAATATATGCATTAGAAAAGAACAGCTTTCCACTTTCGATAAAAGCTGTAACATCCTCTCCATTTCTTTTTAACTTTTCAGCAACAACCCCTAGAACCTTGCTTCCATCGATATAATCAAGAGAACGTTCTTCACCGCCATTAATACTTTTAATGATTACCGGTTCCTTAAGATCTATAGTGTAATATAGTCTGTTTGCACCTTCCACCAAAGCAAAATCATTTTCAGTCTTATCACTTGTTGTTTCTGGTGCCACAACACTGCAGCGAATTTCTCCTAGTCCTCTTGTTCTTGAAAGCCCCATATGCCTTAATACAGTACAGCACATCCTAAATGCATCTGATACAGATTCATCATCTATCTCAATCTTTGCTAAAAAAGTATTACCCTTTTTTACAACCCTCATATTTCTGAGAGATGCATCCTCTGCAACTCCATAATCATAATCTATACTTGTCTGAGTTCTAATATATGTATAATAATTCAATACATTTTGTGGATGAAAAACTCGCATATTACTACTCTTATTAATATCATCACGATAACATTCCACATCCTTTAGCAGAGCATCCGAAACTCTCACCTTTCCAGATGAGTTTCCCTCTGATCCAAACAGAATCTCTGGATCAACATCCAGTCCCATCTGTTTCAGCTCAAGCGCTATTTCACGGAGGCAGCCCTTTATTCTTTTGGCTGGTATATATGGAAAACCATATGAATCATACACAACATCTGTATCAAGAGAACTGTTATACACTCCTCCATCTGATACACACATATCACTCATTAGTTCAATTTTCAGATCACATCTATTCATCACTATCATCGCCCCCCTGCCTCTTTATAAGTTCGCTCTCATAAAACTTAAACTGTGGAACATAATAATCTAGTATTTCCAACGCGTCATACCACTTGGCTATTTTCTTTACACTTTTTGACTTCTCTTTATTCTTATCGTTCTTATTATTACTTTCCCCATTATTATTTTCTTCTTTATTGTTTTCTTCTTTGTTTTCTTCTATCTCTTCAACATACATTTCATAATCATTACCAGGAAGTTTGTGATTTCTTGATTTCAAAAATCCCGTATAACTACTTATTACTTTTTCTCCCTCCGGATAAAGATTTCTAATCTCCTTACTGATACTTCTTGGAATCTTATCAGTATCTTTGAAGTGAAGAATCGCCTTCTCAAGTTCACTGTATTTATGAATATCAGATACTCTCTTTTCAAAATCCTCAAAACACTTCTTTGAATTTGAATACTGTTCAATCGTCACATAATACGGTCTTCTATATAAAATCTCATTTTCAGAAGTTATATATTCACTTTCCCTGACCCCATCCAGATCTATAGTCTGAATATTCTTGCAGATCTGGTAATCCAGCCAGTTAGAAACCACACCGTCTATCTTGTTAGCCTTAGCATATTTCTTAGCATTATCACAACAGGACTCAGCCACATCATATGCTATATAAAACGGAAAATGACTTGTGAAAAATGCAATTCCGGCACATACGCTGAAGCCATATTTTTTCAGAAATTCAATACTATCATCTTTTTTTTCTTTTTTGATCATGGTCTTTTCAGTAATTGCATTACAATAATAATTTACTGTATCCAGAGCAATACCTGCATTGCAGATGTATGTAATATCATCACCCGCAACAAGAATTTTCAGAACAAAATTGTTATCATCTTTTTCACCAGACTTACCTGTGGCATTGTAGTATTTTGACATTTCATCAAATACACTTTTATAACCATGGTTAATGCTAAATGAAATCTCTCTGATCTTATTTACTGCTTCCTGATAGTCAGTAACATCTGCAATTAATGTCCTGATTCTCTGACCCATATTATTTCCATCGATATGAACCACCGCAAGATTACTATCCTTGCCCTTCTTAGTTATATAGTCTTCAAATCTTCTATTGACTTTTTCGGCCTTTTCATTCTGTTTTTTTGCATAACTCATCTTTATAGCAGTCTCTCTGCTATATTTAGATTTCTGATTATCCTTATCTCTCAATGCTATATCTAGCTTTTCTATATCTAGCTT
>CACZRU010000261.1 GCA_902783605.1 uncultured Lachnospiraceae bacterium | reverse complement strand
TGTACTGGATGAAGGGGCTGGAGCGCAGGAAGGATGCACTTGCCGAGAAGGGACTTACACTGAGGGATATATCAGTCAGAGTTTTTACAGATGAGATGAGAGAGGACTTCGAGGCTTGGCGTAAGGAAAATGACCTCGACTGTCTCTACTTTGATGGTGACCTCTGTGCGGATACTCTGATGAGTGCATGGACTCCAATACAGTGGGTTGCAAATTATATCAATAGGGAGTGGAACAAGAGTTTTTACAAACCTAATAGTAGTAATGGCTTTGCGACAGAGGACCTCCAGCTTCTTGCAAATGACACCGAAAGATATCTTCCGCGTGAGAATGAGCTGGTTAGACTTCTCGATAGATTTCTCAGTCTGGCCGAAGAAAGATGCAACTATATCTTGCTTCCAGATAGAGGGATGAATGCTGAAAGGTTCAACCTCACGGTTCGAGGCAGGACCATCAGGCTGTATGACATGGTTCCGGCGACTTTATACTATCTATTTGATGAGAATGCGCTGGGGAGATACTTCGTGAAGGATGATCAATATGATAATGGAATCAATTCTGCAGAGACAGAAAACGCCACTGATTACTCTGAGAGATTGGATGGTAATGCTTCACAACAGGAAAGAGAAATGGAGAGAAATATCATCTCCTGGCTGAAAAGAGAACACTTGGAAATGGGATTTTCTGACGAGGTTCTAGATCAGGAGCATGTGATACCACTTATCTCAGGTCAGCGTTCGCAAGATACAAAAATGCTGACAGAAAAACAGGAGATAAAAGACGCACTTAAGTACATGATAAACTTCCTCGAGAAGAGATATGAGAAGTTCAAAATAGATGAAATTGCAAGGAGAGAAAATATGATAAGAATAGATAAAAGACCGGAAAAACTAAACAGTGATGCTTTGTGGGATACTTATAATAGGCTGTTTGAACTAAAGAATCCGTATATCTGGTATGGTGTAAAGAAGAGACGATATGATAAGCCTGTGGATGAGCTGTTCTTTATATCCAATATAAAGCTTAGCTATAATAAAAAGAGGTACTATGGTGATAATTCGGGTTGTGTACTTCCTGAAATACTCCCTGACTATGTAGAACTTGAACTGAGCAGGCTTGAGAATGGAAAGGTGATAGGTGATGAAGTAAGTATCTATGAAGGAGTAGCAGACAATATTTATACAGATCTTAAAATGAGTACTGAGAATACTAAGGAGGTCTCAAATAGTGATTTATCATATGGGATGACAGGTGAAATAACAGGTGAAATGACAAGTGAAGTAACAAGTGAGAAAACAAGTGAAGCAACAAGTGAGAAAACAAGTGAAGTAATAAGTGAGAAAACAAGTGAAGTAACAAGCGAGATAACAAGTGAAGCAACAAGCGAGATAACAAGTGAAGCAACAAGTGAGAAACAAAATGATATTGAATTATTTGGCCGCATACTTAGAGAATATGATCTTCGCCTTCCAACTGACGAAGAACTGTTGAATCATGAGTTAAAAGGAGGCTTGCCAAGTACTACAACTAGCGACGATATAAACAATCAAAATACTATCGTGAGTCGTAATGGCAGAGTGGTCAACAATGGCAGGGTGGTCAACCTGGAAGCTCTATTAACAGGAAAGATGAGTATGAGTCCAAAGGATAAAGTGCAGGAAGCGTTTAAGGATTATCTGAAAAAATGCAGGATTCCACATCAAGAAGATAATGATAATGGAGCTGATAGATACACATTTGTTTTTAAAGCTCCAAATGCACCAAACCACCATGTTGAGTCCTGTATCTGGTTTTATGAAAAAGAAGCCGAGGTAAGAACTTATTACACTGAAATGGGAGCCAATATCTGCAAGAAGAGTGAGAATAAGGCTGAGTTATACCGTCTTCTCAATTATATCAATGCTACGGTTTTCATGAGAGCAAGCGACGGTGCGTATGGAGCTTACGAACCACATATGCTCTACACACCGAGAATCTATGTGACTGAGGATGACTGCTTTGATATCACAATTACAACCATTATTAGCTATGACATCTGGGAGATTAGGAAACTTGAGACACACGACTATATCACGGCCTACTGCCCAGAGTATTTGGATAAACTATCATTAGCCATCTTTGGAGTGTTACTTGGGAAGATGAACTTCGAGGATGTGGTGAATGCCAATATCTTCTGACCTTTTCGATTTTTGGATTTTCTGCAATATTGAAAGGGTCAGATGAATTATGCATATTATAATCTGCCGGACAAGGAAGAAGAATGGAAGAAGAATGGAAGAGGAATGGAAGAAAAAGGGGGCTAAAGGGAAAATGAAAAAGACTGAAATAAGCTAAAAGTGACAATTAAGTGAAAATTTAAAAATTATACCACTGGTTTAATGACAAGATGAAAAAAGTGTGTTATTCTCTTATTTGGTTCTGAAAAACGAACTGAAAAATGAACTGAAAATTGGGAGATGCGACGCCCATAAAAACAAAATTACTAAGAGAAATACTTAGAGAAAGGAGAAAGCTATGTTCGCAGCTAAAATAAATAGGAAACTTAATAGTGATTACAGGAATACCCTGCCGATAACAACGAAATCTATAGATGGAATAGATAGAATAGATAGAATAGAAAGATTAGCGGAACAGGGATTGGATTTTGTGTGCACATGCGAGATAAGCGATGGCAGGTGTATTAGCGCTGTGACTATGTGTTATGATGGCTTACGAACAGGCTTGACCCGAAAAAGGCTCTAGTTCATAAAGCTCTAGTAAAAATGCTAAAAAACTCTAGATCATAATACTCTAGTTTAAGGGCTTATAAAATCATATGACATAATATGATGACTATGAGTCAATACGCATAAATACATTTGAATCACAACCGCTTATCTTTAGGAATATGAGATAAGCGGTTTTTTTTAGAAATTGTATTAGCGTTTTCGTAATTTCTATAGGCGCATAGAATCGAGGAAAGAATGAAATTTAAACAAATAACATATTGAGGCTTCTGAGCAGAACAAATATCTGACATGATTTACAGTCAGACACTTGTCCTTCTCAGAAACAGAATAGGAGGACAAGATGAACATGATACCAATGATTGATACTATAGGTACTGGCAGAAACATTGCCGTACTGCGTAAGAACGCAGGTCTCACAGTTGCAGATCTGCAGGATATATTTGGTTTTACAACACCACAGGCAATTTACAAGTGGCAGCGTGGAACCACACTTCCAACTATAGATAACCTTGTTGTGCTTGCAGAGGTTTTCGGAGTTACTATGGATGACATCATCGTGATAGATCATGACACAGTAGTTGAGAAGAGCGCATAAAAATATGAAAAAATTTAATATAAAGGCTGGCGGACTCTTTGTGGATACGGTAGAATAAATTTTATAAGAAATTTATAAGAAATCTATTCTACTGAGTCCAGTCAATAAACAGGCACGATATTAAAATAATAATAAATTATATAAAAGTCGCCAGCCGAATTTTAATAACAGATTAAACAATAGTTTTAACAACAATTTCAATAACAAAGGGGCAGTAGCTCAAATGGTAGAGCGTAAAATGCGTAATGTTTTGTAACGCTAACAGCAATTCTGGAGGATCTTACACCGGAGGTTGCAGGTTCGAATCCTGCCTGCCCCACTTCCTGGGACGCTAACAGCAAAATTGTTTATAGTCGAGAAAGAATATATGGAGAAAATGCGTCCTGAAAGCTTTCATTTTCCAAATATAAAAAGAATTAGAAGCCCAAAAAGATTAGAAGCCCAAAAAGATTAGAAGGAAAAAGATAAAAAAGATTTAGAAGAGAAAGATTTAGAAGAGAAAGATTCAGAAGAGAAAGATTTAGAAGAGAAAGATTCAGAAGAGAAAGATTCAGAAGAGAAAGATTCAGAAGAGAAAGATTTAGAAGAAAAAGATTCAGAAGAGAAAGATTTAGAAGAAATATAATTCAAAAAGTGGTGATTAGTTATGAATTTTGCAGATGCTTTAAAAAATGAATCCAGAAAAACTTATACTGAAAATGGTGCGCAGGCTTATAATACAACTTCAGATGCATGTCTTGATCTGTTCAGTTCTATAGGTTCTCTTAGAGATAGAAGAGAAGATGAAGTGAGAGGTCTTTTTTCTGAGGCTTACAAGGAGGATAAGCTTCTTGCAACAAAGATTCTTTTCTATTCAAGAGACGTTCGTGGTGGCCTTGGAGAGAGAAAAGTATTTAGAGTGCTTATCAAGTATCTTGCTAATAACCATCCTGAAGCTATTCTTCCTAATCTTGACCTTATTGGTGTGTACGGAAGATATGATGATATGTATGAGCTTATTGGTACTCCTGTGGAAGATGCAATGTGGGAGGCTATGAAGGCTCAGTTTGAGGAAGATGTTGAGAATTACAAAGAGGGAAATGCTATCTCTCTTCTTGCTAAATGGATTAAAACTCCAGACGCAAGCAGCGAGAGAACTAGAAGACTTGGAATCATGACTGCAAATAAGCTTGGTTATTCAGTGTATGACTTCAAGAGAATACTTCGTAAGCTCCGTAAGCACATTGATATAGTTGAGAGCCATATGTCAGCTAAGAACTGGCATGAGATTAATTATTCATCTGTTCCAAGCCGTGCAATGATGATATATAGAAATGCATTTAATATGAATGACCATGAAAGATATCAGGAGTTTATAACAAAGGCTTTGGAAGGAGAAGTGAAGATTAATTCTTCAACACTATTTCCTTATGATATCGTTCATAAGATTCGTTATGGAGAGGGCTATGGTGACGCTCTTGAAGCGCAGTGGAGACAGCTTCCTGATTATGTGGAAAAGGGAACAAATGCTATAGTTATGGCTGATGTTTCAGGTTCTATGACATGCTCTATGGGAAGACCACTTGATACATCCATAGGACTGGCTATTTATTTTGCTGAGAGAAATGAGGGTGCATATCATAACCTTTTTATGACATTTTCTGCAGAACCACAGATTGTTAGAATAAAGGGAGAAACACTTGCTGAAAAGATTTCATTTATTCATAAGTCTATGTGGGGAATGAACACTAATCTGGAGAAGGCTTTCATTAAGGTATTAGATATAGCTAAAGAAAATCATATTCCTCAGGAGGAAATGGTTAAGTCCATAATTGTAATCTCTGATATGGAGCTTGATTCATGTGTTTATAATGTTGTAGGAGAGTGGTCCTTCTATGACACAATGAAGAAGATGTATGAAGATGAAGGCTATCAGATACCAAATGTCGTATTCTGGAATGTTAATTCCAGACATGATATATTCCATGCAGATGCATATAGAAAAGGTGTTCAGCTTTGTTCCGGACAGAGTACAGCAACCTTCAAGACACTGATGGCTTCTATAGGAATGACTCCGGTAGAGATGATGCTTTCAGTGGTCAATTCCGAACGCTATAAGGCTGTAACGGTGCAGGAATAAATATCATAAAAAAATCCTAGAAAGTAAAATAGTAATAAAAATAAAAAGTAAAATAAAAAGCAATACAACTTGGATAATAAATAATAAAAGACAGAAGTGTATAAATCGAATTCAGTAGAATTCATATACTTCTGTCTTTTTTGTTGTTGATTCTGTTATCAGTAGCTTAATAAAAACCTCTTGACTCATTAAAAGGTTATGGCAAATTTATATATCCCACTTATCTGCCAAAGACTTTATCGCATTTATAGCAGCCTTTGTCTCCTGACAGTAGTTTGTAGTCTG
>CACZRU010000260.1 GCA_902783605.1 uncultured Lachnospiraceae bacterium | reverse complement strand
TCCACCTGCTGTAGCATCATCAGGATCATTTGGCTCATATCCTGGATAGTGATCTCTAAGTCTACGAGCGAACTCATCGTTCCAGCACTGGATGTTAAGAACCTTTCCATCTGATGAAAGATCAGCCTCTGCTGTTGCAGTAGCCTCATCATCTGAAGCATCCTCTGCCTCTGTGTCCTCCTCATCAGCAGCTGCCTCTGTAGTAGCCTCTGCCTCTGTTGCCTCTGTTGCCTCTGTTGTCTCTTCTGTACTTCCACCACAAGCTACAAGGGAAAGACCCATAGCGAGTGCAAGTGAAAGTGCCATTGCCTTTTTGAACTTCTTCACAAAAAAACCCTCCTTTTTTGTATTTGTGTGTGTCCAGATACCTCTTACGACTCCTACCTCACGTCCTTATAATCAGGAGTCCGAAACTCCTAAAGCCAATTCGGAGAAATACTTGTCATCTTCAGTATCAATTTGGCTTACTTGTGGCTGTTCCCTGACTTATAATACATATTAATTATATTAGTATTTTTATTAGTATTTTAGTCAAAGTCCACAAAGTTTTTAGACATCATCGCGGTTTCTCCCCCGCGACATGAGTGTATTATAGGGCAAGTTAAACAATAATGCAAGTGTTTTTTTTAGTTTTTATACTACAATTTGTACATGTTTACCAACAATTAATGAAAATGAGACTATCTCGAAATTTGTTTGTCACATTTTCACAAAATATGTTACTATTTTGTAATACACTTGAGCCTGTAATTGTAATATTATATAACACAGTGCGTTATCAATAAAAATCAAGTAAAAAAATATACAAACAACTAAAAATACTACACAAAGAGGTATAAACACCATGCGTCAAATGACACCAGAATTTGAAGAAAAGCCTGTTGAAAAAAATCAGGACGATCGCCTGGAGATGAAGTCTCTTTCCAGAAGAGAAAGAAGAAAATACAAAAAAGAAAAAATGAAAAGCACCATGGAAGGGATGAGTAAATCAGAGAAGTTCAAATACATTCTCTACTTCTATAAAGAAGCATTGATCATTGGCAGCATTCTCCTGGTTGCTTCAATACTTCTCGGAAGATCAATATATTCCGCCACACGGCCTATCACCATCTCCTATGTAGTTCTCAATTGTGTGAACCAGATGGAGTTCAATATGGAACCTATGAGGGACTACGCTAAAAGCATCGATAAATATAATGGCTATCAGATAAAATGTGACACTAATGTTGCTATCAAGAAGGATGAGTACACTCAGGACTACGAAAGCAATGCAAACAGCCAGATATACATCAACTTCCTTACCATGTGCACAGCTGATTACTATGATGTTGTATTTACCAATAAAGAAGGGGCATTCTACTGCGCTACTCAGGATGTTTTCTATCCAATAGATAAATACCTGGATGAAGAAACCTACGAAAAGGTTAAAGATAGAATTTATGTAGCAAAGGATATGAACGGTGTTGAACAGCAGGTTGCAATCGATATATCTGATACAGAGTTTGCCAAATCACTAAACCTGGGATACAGCGACATATTGATCGGTTTTGCTGGAGATCAGCAGGACAATCACGACAGAGTTAATGAATTCCTGAAATATCTTTTCCCATAAGAAAAATACATTAGAGTTGCATATGCGACTCTATAATAAAAGAAAGTCCCAACATTGCAAGTAAACTTGCTGTTGGGACTTTCTTTCATTATTTCTCTCGCATTCTACTCGTAGGTGTCAAAGTTCATTACCTGTCTCTTACGAGCCATTTCATCATTTTCAAGATACTCATCATATGTGCACATCTTATCGATGAGGCCATTATCTGTAAGCTCCATGATGCGGTTAGCTGTAGTCTGTATGAACTGGTGATCCTGGCAGGCAAAGAGCACAACTCCAGGGAACTTGATAAGTCCGTTGTTAAGAGATGTGATTGCTTCCATATCCAGGTGGTTTGTAGGTTCATCAAGAATAAGTACATTTGTACCCATAATCATAAGCTTGGACAGCAGACATCTAACTTTCTCTCCTCCGGAAAGGACCTTAACTTTCTTGATTCCATCCTCGCCTCTGAAAAGCATTCTTCCAAGGAAACCACGAACATATGTTGAATCCTTCTCCTCAGAGAACTGTGTAAGCCAGTCAACGATCACGAGATCATTGTCGAATTCTTTTGTATTATCCTTAGGAAAGTAACCCTGAGAAGTTGTTACGCCCCATTTGTAATCTCCTTCATCCGGTTCTTCTTCACCGGCAAGTATCTTGAACAGCATTGTTGTAGCCTGTGTCTTAGGACCTACAAACGCTATCTTATCTTCTCTGCCAACTGTAAATGAAATATCATCCAGTATCTTTACTCCATCAACTGTCTTTGAAAGATGAGAAACAGTAAGAACCTCATTTCCAATCTCACGATTGGGTCTGAAGTCGATAAATGGATATTTTCTGCTTGAAGGCTTAATCTCCTCCAGCTCAATCTTCTCCAGAGCCTTCTTACGGGATGTAGCCTGCTTTGACTTTGAAGCATTTGCAGAGAAACGAGCGATGAACTCTTTAAGTTCTTTAATCTGCTCTTCCTTCTTCTTATTTGCTTCCTGCTTCTGACGAATCATCAGCTGACTGGACTCGTACCAGAAGTCATAGTTACCTGCGTAGATCTGAATCTTACCATAATCAAGATCGGCAGTATGTGTACATACCTGATTCAGGAAATATCTATCGTGGCTGACTACTATAACTGTATTCTCGAAATTAATAAGGAACTCCTCAAGCCATGCAATAGCATCCATATCCAGGTGGTTTGTAGGCTCGTCGAGAAGAAGAACATCAGGATTACCAAAAAGTGCCTTAGCAAGGAGAACCTTTACCTTAAGGCTGTCCTCAAGATCTCCCATTGTCATATAGTGGTATTCCGTCTCAACACCAAGTCCGTTAAGGAGCGTAGCAGCATCTGCCTCAGCGTTCCAGCCATCCATCTCAGCGAATTCAGCTTCAAGCTCTGATGCACGAACACCATCCTCGTCAGAGAAGTCTTCCTTTGCATAGATAGCATCCTTTTCCTTCATTATTTCGTAAAGTCTTTCATTTCCCATGATGACCGTATCCAGAACAGTGTACTCATCATACTTAAAGTGATCCTGCTCCAGCACAGAAAGTCTTTCACCAGGATCCATAGTTACATCTCCAGTTGTAGACTCCAGCTCACCAGACAGAATCTTCAGGAAGGTTGACTTTCCTGCACCATTTGCTCCTATAAGTCCGTAGCAGTTACCTGGGGTAAAGGTAATGTTTACTTCCTCAAAGAGCGCCTTCTTTCCAAATCGAAGGGACACATTGTTTGCACTTATCATAATTTTCTCCTTATTGGGTTATATATAATTAACTTATTAAAACCAAACAAATCATTTAAAACAACCAATATTCTAATTAATATTAAATAAATGTCAATAAATAAAATGATACTGCTTCATAGTAATAAACAAAATAATGTTACTTCATTGCTATAAATAAGGCTACTTCGCAGCATAATAATCTAATCAAGCTCATCTATAAGCTTTTCGATAAGCCTCTTCTTGCTATATACATCGTAGC
>CACZRU010000259.1 GCA_902783605.1 uncultured Lachnospiraceae bacterium | reverse complement strand
CTAGTCACTCTACTGTTGGCTTTACTTATGGTGGAACTACGAAATACTATGGTGGTGCCGGTCATGGTGGTGGACAGCAGATTATGGAGAACCAGGTGAATTACTGGTACTCATTTGACGGCTCAGGTTCTGATGCGTATACAATGGCTTCACTTGGAAGCGTTTGTGATCAGCTGAAGTATTACGGCAGTCTCAGTGTTCCAGATGATGTTCCAACCAGCGATAAGCTTACCTGGGCAAGTGTAAGGAGTAAGGTAGGAGCAGGAAGCTATGTGAAGCTGATTGCTATCTACAGTGTATTCGGTTCGTCAGGAACTGGATTTACCTATCTCTATGATAATGGAAGCACATCTGAAGGTGGTTATGGTTTTGTAAGTATTGGTCATTTCAGCAATGCGTGGTTCGAGGGCAGGTACTACAACAGGCATGAGATAATAGAGAAGGGCGTTCATTATGGTGATACAGCTGCAGACGGAAAGGATACAAAGACGGCAACTATCGTTGTGAAGGATGCGGTGATTCCAGTTCCAAATGATGGAAATACATATCGTTATAATGGCTCTAATGGAATGCCTTCTAATTATAATTCTTCAACGGGCGTATGGAGCGGATATACAAGCTATACTTATGATTCAGCAACTGGTAACTATATTGCCAGTCAGTTAAACAGCGTGACATATAAGGATCAAGGGGGAAGTTATAAACCTTGTGAGGATGCAGCATTTATCGATGCTTGTACACTCACACCAGCAGAGGTTAGTGCCATGGGAGTAGACAAGAACACAGACACCGATCCAAGCAGCTACTTCATATATGACAAGTCAACTGCACCAGGTACCTGGGTGAACGGTGGAAATTAAGCAGAGATGAGATGTGATCTGTCCTTCTGAGCGAGGCGAAGAATCTTGCATGGGTTAGAATTTAAGATAATGTATCATGCGTCAGTGAGAAATCACTGGCGCTTTTTAAATGCAATTTTGTGCAAAAAAATTTCAAAGACTATATGTATAATTATATTTGTAAGATAAACATGAACGCGATGAATGTTTATTTGGTCTAGTTGGACAGGCTTGAATATTAATCCATTTAAATATTCATTACTATCATAGTTTATTAAACCTAAAAGTATATTTATCAAAGAAAGGAAAGATGATATTATGAAGAAGACAAATTCAAAGAAAACAGAAACTAAGAAAGCTATTGAGAATTCAGTAAAAACAGGGGCTATGTATTTTGATATGAATAATTCTACACCAGAAGAGGTGATGGAAGAATTCTTTGAAGAAGAAGAAAGAGCAAGAATTCAGGAAAAACTGGATGAGGGTTATGAAATAGCATGTATTTGGGATGAAAATACTACTGATGAGGAATTCCTTGCTATGATGCAGCCCTTCCTTGACAAGATGGAATAGTGGAAAATGGATACAGGAATTGATGTAAAGAAAAGATTATATGAACTGGCTGAAAAAGCCTACCATGAAAACAGGTATATTTTCACAGATTTTTTAAATGTTTCTCAGCTGTCAGAATATTATGAGCTTTTAAAAAAAACAGGAGAAGGTACTATTGGACAGGTAGATAGTAGAGCCTTTGGGGGGACACTCGGGTGTGAAAGATGCGTAGTAAGATTTGGATCGCCAGAGATGTTTGGTTATGAGGAACCATATCCAATAACTCTGTTGAAAATATACCCTGCCATGGCAAAGTATGCTGAAGCATTGACTCATAGAGATTATCTTGGATCTCTGATTGGGCTTGGCCTGGAGCGAGAGAAGATCGGAGATATTATAATTCCAAGAGTCGATGCTGATAATAGCGAAAAGCAAAGAAAGGCAGTATATGTTTTTGTGATAGACAAAATATCAGATTATATTATCGAAAATCTTGGCTATGTTAAGCATACAAATATTCGTGTTGAGAAATGTGATGAAGTACCAGAGGAGGCTGTGCCACATCTGGAAGAACTGTCAGTGATAGTAAGCTCAAATCGAATGGATGCCATAGTTGCAAAGCTTTACAACCTTTCCAGAGAGCAGTCACTTAAGCTCTTCGTAGAAGGTAAGGTGTTCTTAAATGGAATTACCATGACCAGCAATGCTAGACCACTTAAAACTGGAGATATTATTTCCGTAAGGGGCTATGGGAAGTTCATCTTTGATGGCGAAGGGGGAGCTACGAGAAAAGAGAAACTTTATGTGCATGTCAGGAAGTATGTGTAATAGGCGATCGTAAAATGTAATGAAATGAGTGTATAACAGATGATATACATAAAAGCAAGAGTAACAGGAAACATATAATGGAAGGATAATGTAACTTACAGCCGTATATCTGCCACTTACAGCGTATGTCGATACAGACATGCGCTTTTTTGATATATTTTTTTTATCAAAGAGATAAGGAGGTGACGAAATATGTTATCAAAGACACGCTTTTTATGCTGGGGATTGAATTATGGATTTTCGTGAAGGGGAAATAACATAACAGATATTGATATATTATTGCAGGAGAGAAAATGATGGATAAAAAAAAGAAGTATGTTGAGATAATGTTTAAGGTGCTGGGTATTGCGCCAGTGATAGCTTTGGTGGTGTTTACGATATTATTCACATTTGTATTGAAGGATAGGCTGGAGGAGAGAATCCTTCATTCTGTAACAACCTTTTTGTTATGGATGTTTGCAAGCACTTTCTATATAATGATAGTTGCGTATTTTAAAAATAAAAAAGCAATGATTAAGTATGTTTTTGGGATGATCATATCTGTTTCACTGGCTGTTTTGATGACACCGCTGGATAGATATGTGAGACTCTGCTTCGCCAGGGCCCATGCTGGTGCATATATAGCAGCAGTATTGTTGTTAGTTGTATATTGTTTACTTAATATTTGCTGGAGGAGAAAATTTGAAGGTTGATATTAATATATCCAAGGATGTAAAAGAACCATTTGTGGTTATTCATACAAAAGAAATGACAAGCGAAATCTCGGAGCTTGCAAATAACATTTCAGAGATGTCGGCAGGTTCGCCAAGTGGGAGGATTATTGGAAATGCTGAAGATCGTATGATAGTTCTAGAGGCTGACACAATAAGTGTTATTCGCGTGGATAACGAGAAGGTCTATGTTGTTTCTGATGGAGTGAGTTACCGGGTGAATCGAAGGATGTATGAACTTCTTGAAATCCTTGGTAAGGATTTTATGCAGGTTTCAAAGTCGGCGAGTATCAACCTGAAGTATCTAAAAAGTGTTGAACCGTATTTTAACGGAGTTATGGTACTTCATCTTAAGGATGGAGAGAAAGAATATATATCGCGTAAATATGTGCCAGAATTGAAGAAGTATCTAGGTATATAGAGATGCGGTGTATTGGAAGAGAAAAAAGGTTGTGTTATTAAGACTGATTGATTTTATGGAAAGAATTTTTGGAAAAAATATAGAGAAAAAATTTTGATAGAATTTTGGAAAGAGTTTTGGTAAGGAGATAGAGATGAAACTATTTAAAGATATAATCAGATCAACAGTAATAAGTATTGCTGTTAGTATGTGTATATTTGTTGTGGTAGGGATGATTTTTGATCAGATGGGTAATGGTACATTTACACTGGATAATTACAAGTTTACAAAGATGGTCCTAGCGTGCGTTGTTACAGGACTTGGTTTTGGAGTTCCAACATTTCTCTATAATATGGAGACGGTTCCGATGCCATTTGCATCTGTTATTCACTTAGGGATTGGTTTCACTGTCTACTTTTTGGTAGCATCAAGAGTGGGTTGGATTCCAAAACAGGCAGGTACATTTGCGTGTATTCTGACTATCGCTGGAATGGTTGTCGTAGGACTGATTATCTGGATATGTTTCTTTAAGTACAACAAAAAATTGGCAGAGCGAATGAATGAAGCCCTAGAGGGGAAGTAGTGCTTGGGGAGAAATGTAGGATTATTTTTGTTATGGAATTAAATATGGTTTGATGTTAGAATTCATTTAGAGATACTGGATGCTGGTGAGAGGCAGAATAAAGGTATCTCTCAATGTATAAAAATACAATACTATTGTTATGGTTTAGAGTGTATGAACCATGTATTTCTCGTGGATCATAAGTATATTTTTGTGAAAAATATTACTTATGAGAAGGGAGAAATGAATGAATAAAGATATAACAGAAAAAAAGCTGGAAGATCATAATGATGTTTTTTGTGATATCGTAAATGTTCTTCTTTTTAATGGTGCGAGAATTATTCGTGAAGATGAATTGGAAGATTACATGCCTTCGAGTCAGTATAAAGCAGAAGATGGTTTTCTTCATGAAGAAGAGCGTGATGTGGCAAAGAGATGGAAGAAGTGTAATATTAAAATTGCATCATTTGGGATAGAAAATCAAAGTAGTTATTATAAGTATATGCCAGTCAGGATAATTGGTTATGATGGAGCTAATTATCGAGAACAACTGTTGGATAAAGGGATGAAACGAATATATCCAGTGGTTTCAATGGTTCTTAACTTTTCTATGAAAAGATGGAACAGAAATATTTGTTTATATGATGTTTTGGATATTCGTGAAGAGTTGAAGCCATATGTTAATGATTATAAGATAAATGTGTTTGATATAGCATTTCTTTCGGATAAACAGATTGAAATGTTTCAAAGTGATTTTAAGGTGGTTGCCAAGTATTTTGCTGATAGAAGAAAAAGGAGAAAGTTCAGTTTTCCAGAGAAGATTCCAGAGCATGTTGATGAGGTTTTAAAGATGCTTTCTGTTCTTACTGGTGATGTAAGATTCACAGAAGGCTGGAATAGTGAGTTATCAAAAGTGAATAAGGAGGGATTTACCATGGGAGAGAAGTGGATTGATGATATAGAAGAAAGAGGCGTGAAAAGAGGAAGAGAAGAAGGAATAAAAGAGGGAATAAAAGAAGGACATACTGCCGCAGAAGAAGAGATGAAGCGTGCTGTGGAATTAAAATCGAAAGGCATAACAGATATAAAAGAATACTTAAGTGCAGGAATTTCTCAAACGATAGCTTCTTTGATTTTAGGGATTCAAACAACTTCAAATTAAACAACATGATTGAGTGAAAAAACCAGTGAGCTCGTTAATGGCTTCACTGGTTTTTGGGTTGCTGATAAAATGATAAAATATGTTGTGATTTTATTATTTTCAGATTGTATTTCTTGCTGGTTGAAAGTAAAATATGTATACGGGTTATTAGCTTTATTTGGGGAAATAAATCTATATAATGGGGTAAAAATATATGATGAATAGAAATAGATTGAGGGTAGGAATATCCAGATTTTTGATTTCGAGCTTACTGATTGTTTTTTTGGTATGCTCGAATTTTTTAGTTGTATTCGCTGAAGGGGAAGTGAATATTGATTATGGTGAAAATGAGACAATAGAGCTGCCTATTGAAGTTACATACTGGCAGAGCGAAGCACGAAAACAGCTTGAGATGATTAATTCTTTCAGGGCTGAATCAAACGTTTCATATTGGAATCAGGATAATGAGACGAAAACTACTTATAATGTTCCAGGTGATTCACAGAGTCAGCTGGGAAGTATTACATATGATTATGATCTGGAAAAGGTTGCTATGAAAAGAGCGTTTGAAAGTGCTGTACTATGGGATCATATGCGTCCAAATGGAACTAAATGGTCTACTATACATGAGGAATTTGGTTATCCTATCGTAATCCGGTCGGAAAATCTAGCTGCGGGTCAAAGGAATTCTACATCTGTATTTAGCAGTTGGAGAGAAGATTCGGCCTATTATTCTGGGCAGGGACACAGAAGAAATATGTTGAATCCGAATTTTAAAGCTGTTGGTTGTGCATGTGTTAAATATCATAATAAATACTTTTGGGTTCAGGAATTTAGCGGAAGAGTGTCGAGTAATGTTGAAACATCTGCAAAAGATGATATTTGCATCGAGAAAGTAACGCTAAATACTAAATATATTGATTCCTGGGAACAGACCATACAAGAATATACTGTTGATGCCGGTAATACTGTTGATATATCTGAGGCTATTTCATTAAAATATAGAATTGCAGTTTTTGAAGATATAAATGGAAATGAGGATGACACTACATATGGATGGAACTATCGACCGGCATCCTATGAATATACATATGAATCGCCTGATACAAGTATAGCGACAGTGGATGAAAATGGTATTGTAACAGGAGTAGATAGTGGAACTGTTGGCATTATAGTTAAGAGTAAGGATGGTGTTTATACAGGAACTGTTGAAGTGACAGTTAGAGCGATAACTGGATATACAGCATTACAGACGATTACTGTTGCTTCAGGTACTTCGCCAGCTTCTAAATTACCTACGAAGGTAGTTGCAAGCTGGTCTGACAATACTACCTCAGAGGAAACAATTACATGGGGGACAATTTCGAATGATTATAAAAAGCGTGAAGGCGGTACATTTAATGTTCTAGGAACAATAAATGGATATTCTGGAAATGTTGTCCAGCCAATATCTGTAACAAGGGCAGCCATTAGTTCGACGGTTGAACCGGATGCTGTAAGTACTGATTCGGGTACAGCTGCTATTCTTCCTGATACAGTAAGAGTTAATTGGTCAAATGGTGATGTTTCGAATGAAACAGTAACATGGGAAGCTCAGTCCTCGAGCAGTTATACAAAGACATCCGGTGGTATGTACTATGTTTATGGAACAATAAATGAGTGGGAAAATACAAAAACAGTAAGGATAAAAGTTAATGTTAATCCAGCGACATTTAGCAGTTATGAACCACTTTCGCAAATTGATACCACTGTTGGTATCACGCCAAATCTCCCTACGGCTGCACTAATTGAGTGGTCAGATGGGACGAGCAGTTCAGAAGAAATCACATGGAATATGGAGGAAATAAATTCATTTGTTCAACCGGGAGAATATACCGCTAATGGTACAGTTAATGATTATAGTGGTAATCCTCACGATGTCAGTGTTAAGCTGATAATTCATCCTAGAAAGCTTATAGGAATAGCTTGGAAGGATGGAAGTCCGACAAATGTAAAATCGTATTATAAATATGATCTATCAAAGCTAGAAGGTACTGTTGTAGTAAGCTATGATAATTATACGACAGAGGAGATTGTTCTTCCGGATGAATTAAGTATTATTAATGTTACGAATTTTAATGTAAATTCAACAGATAGTGCACAGAAAATTTCAATTCAGTATTCAGAGGAATTTGAGGGAGAAACTATAACTGAAGAAATATCTGATGTTACTCTATTACTAATTAAGAAACAGTCATTAAGTATTAAAACTCTTCCAAAAACTGATTATATTGAAGGGCAGGATTTAGATATTTCCGGAATCGAACTTCAATGGATCCTTGATAATGGTGAGACTGTTGATGTTGATGAAACTGAATATAGTGTTGATAACTTTTTGAACTATGATAAAAATCCTACGGAATATGGTAATCAAACAATAACCATAAATATTGATGATCTTACTACAACTTATGAAATAAGTGTACGAGAGAAAAAACCTAGTAGTTTATCCTGCCGTATAGGGACATTAAAGACAGAATATGTTCAAGGACAGGATGTAGATTTGTCAGGCTTTGATATTACATTAGTATATGATAATGGAGAAAAGAGAAAACTTTCTGCTGATGAAGTTACTATCCGTACTGGAGTATCAAGTACATCTTTTGGTGAAGAATGGAATACTGATGAGGTAGGAGAATTTATTGTTTCAGTCGTTTATCAGTGGCAGGAGGGTAATACCAGACATGGCAGGTATATTCCTAACATAAGCATGACTGTTCATGAAAAAGAGTTAGAATCGATAGATATAAAAACAAATCCGTCAATTCTTTCAATTCCAAAGAATAAGAAGGATTATTCCAAATCTATCTTTGATGATGGAGTGCTTGTTGCACATTATAACTGTAACTATGATGAAGAAATTTCATTTTCAAATCCGGATGTTTCTATTGATCTTGATATAACTGAAGTGGGAGAAAAGGTCGCTACTGTTACATATAATGGAAAAACAACTACATTTAATGTGACGGTTACTGAACCAAAGGTGAGTGAAACCATAGTGACACCACCAACCAAGACTGGATATGCTCAGGGTGAAAAGCTTAATCTTGATGGGGCTTCTATTATATTCCGATATGATAATGGTGATGAAACAAGTATTCCGGTTACGACGACCAATGCGGATATAAGTGTTTCATTTGATGATGGTGGAAGTATTAGCAGCCCATTAGGTTACGGTGCTAAGACGCTGATCATAAAATATAAAGGAACACGGATTTATACGGAAGAAGGTTCAGATATTGTTATAATTGTTGCAAAGAGATTAGGGATAAGAGTAAAGGCTAATCCAGAAAAGGTTAGCTATCCAGTTGGAACCACTTTGGATATGCTGGATTTAAGTGGATTAGTTCTTGAGGCATATTTTGATGATAATAGTGCATCTGAAATTCCGGCATCTGATTTTGCTCTTGGAGCTAATAGTGAATATGATTCTTCTACAATAGGAAGCAGGAGTATTAGCGTAGAAGCGTATGGATATGAAACCTCATTTGATATATCAATTAGAGAGAAAAGACTTACAGCTTTAGTTGTAGAAAGTGCTCCTGACAAAACTGAATATATACCTGGACAGTCGGTTGATATTACAGGGCTAAAGGTTAAGGGGCAGTATGACAATAATACTGAGGAGTATCTAAATGTAACTGTAAGTAATGTCGTAGTTGGTATTACAGCAAATAATCCTGCTGGTCAGAGATTTAATACAAGTTCACTTGGAACATTTAATCCATGCATAGTTGTTTCAGAAGAATATGATGGTGCTACTCATTATACATATTCCAGTACTTTTGAGATTAAAGTTGTGAATAAAGAAGTTCAGAATATAGAGATAGTAACTTCACCTTCTATAACAAGTATTCCGCAGAACTGGACGGGGTTTGAAACATATAACTTCTTGGATGGACAGCTTAAAGCATATTGTAATTGTGGTTATGAAGAGACTGTGAGCTTCTCTAATAATGCGGTGTCTGTAACAGGACTGATCAAGTCAATTATAGGAGAGTATACTATTACAGTTTCCTATGGTGGAAAGACAGATTCGTTTAAGGCTACGGTGGTCGCACCAAAGATAACTAACAAGACAGTTACTCCACCTACAAAGACAAGCTATACTGAAGGTGAGGCAGTAAGCCTTGCTGGAGCAACAGTTGTAAAGACTTTCGATAATGGCCTAAGCGAAACTATTGACCTTTCTCAGGATGCAGAGGCGCTTGAGGCAGAAGGAATAAAGGTTGTATTTGTCGATGCTTCTGGAAACGAATACGCAGTAAATGATCCTAGTGTAACAACTACAACTGGAGCAAAGACACTTGTAGTGAAATATAAGACCAGTGCTGATGGTGAACCGGAGCAGTGGGAAGAACTGAAGATGTCAGGAGGAACAGCTGTTTCTGTAGATGTTCAAAAGAAGCAGGAATCTAATCCTTCCGGTGGTGGATCAGGTTCTGGATCAGGAAATGGATCTGGCAATGGCTCAGGAAGTGGAAATGGTTCCGGCGGTGGATCAGGTTCTGGCAGCGGTAATGGCTCGGGTTCAGGTAGTGGCTCAGGTTCAGGAAGTGATTCTGCAAAGAAGAACACCATGGTTACTTCAGCTAAGGGATCACAGTATTACAAGGCAGATGGAAGTCTTGCTAAGAACGAATGGGTAACTATCAACGGAACAAAGTATTACTTTAATGCAGATTCCTACAATGCAAGTAATGAGTGGAGAGATGGCAAGTGGATTAGTGCTGACGGCTCTTGTACATATTCTGGACAGCTTTTATGGAAGAGCAATTCCACAGGCTGGTGGGTAGAAGATACAGTTGGCTGGTATCCACAGAGCAGCTGGCAGAAAATAGATGGAGTATGGTATTACTTCAATGCGTCAGGCTACATGGCATCAGGCGAATGGTATGACGGCTATTGGTTCAACAGCGATGGATCATGGGATCCAACCTATAAGCTTACATGGAAGGGTAATTCCTCCGGCTGGTGGGTAGAAGATATCTCTGGCTGGTGGCCAAGTAACTGCTGGCAGAAGATAGATGGCTGTTGGTATTACTTTGATGGTTCAGGTTACATGGTAACAAACCAGTATGTTGATGGATACTGGATCGGCAGTGATGGAGTATGTTACTAAGGTATGATGAGCTGAGTTAAAAAGAATGGTTTATAATTAAAGTATAAACATTTAAACAATAGAATATTAATTACAGAGCCACATGGAATACTATCTGTGTGGCTCTGTTTTGTTATATTGTCACCTTGCTAAGCTTGTAAAAAAGGGCTGTATATGCTAAACTTATAGCTGTTTTTGGTTTAATACTGCGTAGTAGAAAAGTGTTAAATCATAGAAGTCAAAAAACGGAGGGAGATATAATGGCAACTTCACAAATTGGTATTATCGTCTCAATAGTTGTTTACCTTGCAGGTATGCTGGTAGTTGGTTTCCTTGCATCTCGTAAGACCAACGATGTCGGCGACTTTTATCTGGGTGGTCGTAAGCTTGGACCATTTGTTACAGCCATGAGTGCTGAGGCTTCAGATATGAGTTCATACCTTCTCATGGGTGTTCCTGGACTTGCGTACTTCTCAGGTATTGCAGATGCTGGATGGACAGCTATTGGACTGGCAGTTGGAACCTATCTAAACTGGCTTTTCACTGCAAAGAGACTCAGAAATTATACAGCAAAGATTGATGCAATCACATTGCCTGATTACTTCAAGAAGAGATTCAAGGATAAGGCAAATGTCACACTTCTTATCGGAGCGCTTGCGATCATCATCTTCTTTGTTCCTTATACAGCATCAGGCTTCTCAGCTTGTGGAAAGCTTTTTTCACAGCTGTTTGGAGTAAACTATCAGCTGGCGATGGTTGTTTCAGCAATCATCATCGTTGGTTATACAACAACCGGTGGTTTCCTTGCTGCATCAACAACAGACTTTATTCAGTCTATCGTTATGAGTATTGCACTTGTTATAGTTCTTTGTTATGGAATTCATAACGCTGGAGGAATGAGTGCAGTAATCGATAATGCAAATGCACTTAAGGGTTACCTGGATATGAGTGGTACACATATAAATGCTGCTGCAAATGATGTAACTCAGTATGTAAATGAGGGCGCTCCTTATGGCCTCTTCAATAAGATCACAATGTTCTGCTGGGGACTTGGGTATTTTGGAATGCCACATATCCTTCTCAGATTTATGGCTATCGAAGATCCGAATAAATTAAAGCTTTCTCGTAGAGTTGCTTCTGTATGGGTTGTAATCTCACTTGCAGTTGCTACATTCCTTGGAGTTGTAGGTCGTGCAATGACAGAGACTGGAGCTCTTGATCTTCTTATGGATAAGACAGATCTTACAGCAACAGCAGAATCAGAGAAACTTATCGTTGTTCTTGCAGATCATATTTCTAAGAATGGTTTTGGATATGCTCTTATTGCTGGACTTATTATAGCAGGTATTCTTGCTTCAACTATGTCTACAGCTGATTCACAGCTTATTGCTGCATCATCAGCAGTTTCGGAGAATATCCTTCAGGATGTATTTAAGATAAAGCTTAGTGAAACGGCAGCTATGCTTACAGCTAGACTTACACTTGTAATTGTTGGTGTTCTGGGTGTCGTTATTGCCTGGGATCCTTCAAGTTCAGTATTTAATATTGTTTCATTTGCATGGGCAGGATTTGGAGCGGTATTTGGACCTGCTATGCTGATGTCACTGTTCTGGAAGAGAACAAACAAGTATGGATGTGTTGCAGGAATGCTTTCAGGTATGATCATGGTATTTGTATGGAAGTACGCAGTTCGTCCAATGGGTGGTGCTTGGAACCTATATGAATTAGCACCAGCCTTCCTGGTTGCACTGATCATTATCATCATTGTATCGCTGGCAACACCAACTCCAGACGAGGAAATCCAGAAGGAGTTTGATGAAGTTATCGCAATGTAATTGATATAGACAAATAAAAACACGCATCTTTGAAAGTAAACTTTTAGATGCGTGTTTTTATTTGTCTGCATGAACTCATTAATCACAGGTTTTCAATCTGCCAATCTATTGGCTGAGCGCCGTGCTCCTGCAAAAACTGATTGGCTCTGCTAAAGTGCCTGCACCCGAAGAAACCTCTATATGCGGAGAGTGGTGAAGGGTGAGGAGCTTCAAGAATGAGATGATTTGGATTATCCAGCATCTCTTTTTTATTTCTGGCGAAGCTGCCCCATAGCATAAAGACTATTGGTCTATCGATTTCATTTACGATTCGTATTGCTGCATCTGTGAAATCTTCCCATCCCTTTCCTTGATGGGATGCTGCTCTATGCGCGCGGACCGTGAGAACTGCATTTAGTAGAAGAACACCCTGTTCGGCCCATTTGACCAGGTAGCCGTTGTTTGGGATGTAGCATCCACAGTCGTCATGGAGTTCTTTGTAAATATTCTGTAGAGACGGAGGGATGTCCACTCCTGGTTTAACTGAGAAGGAAAGACCATGCGCTTGTCCAGGCTCGTGATACGGATCCTGCCCGATAATTACTACCTTAACATTTGCCAGAGGTGTAAGGTGAAATGCATTGAATATATCATCCCCAGGCGGATAGATGGTGGTGGAGGAGTATTCCTTGCCGATGAAACTGAAAAGCTTCTGGTAGTATTCTTTTGAAAACTCTGGCTTAAGGGCATCGGCCCAGTCATTTGTTATTGGTGGCATGGTGGTTCCTTTCTAAGAAAATTGCTGTTTCCTCGTGTTTCTTTGTGTCAATAAGTTAACAAGCTTTTCTTGTAAGTAAAATTGCTTTTGGCTTATCATACTTATGTCATATAATAACACATTTAACGGCTCTCATTTAATAATTTTGCTGTATATCTTGAAAGGTTGAATTGTCTCCAGCTTTTCTCAGTATAATTTCTTTCAAATCTGTCGAAATATTCATTTGAATATACATTGTCATATTGCCCTATTATTGGAGCTGCATCAGAAGAAAGTCTTGTCATGTATTTATAATCCTGCTCAGCTATTTCTGGATCGATTGAGCTTATGTTGGTGAAGTTGTAATCAGCGATTATGTAGTCGATTCTTGCGAAGCTGAGGATTATATATAATACACTTACAACGATAATGCTGTATTTAAATAGAGGGAATTCGTGCTTAAATATGGAAATAATTACAGCTATGAAAAGCAGAGACAGCACTGAAAGTCCCCACAATACCCAGACTCTAAGTTCAGTAAGAAGAGCGGCGTCTATGTACATCATTATCCTTACGAAGCTTGAGGCTATCATAATATAAGTGCAGAGGGAGATTATTGTCATCAACACTTTTAGTACACGGCTTTCTTTGAAATGGTTATTAATGAATAAAACCATCAAAAAGTTTATAATGCTGACTGCTAGCAGCTGGAAGAAACCTTCCCTTGCATATTCAGAATATGAGTAATTTTCTGGAAGTGATCCACCACCAAGAAATAGATATACAATCTGGATAACTGAAAACATAAGATAGATAATTGATACAACAGATAGAACAGTTATTGCGATCAGTGGTTCAAGGTTTCGTTTTGATGTGACTTCTTCTTTCAGCTTCTTTGTTGAGAAAAATCTCATGATACAGTAGCCACTAAAGAAGAAGAGTAAAAATGTTACAGAAACGCAGAATGCAGTTCCAAATTCAAAATCAATACTGAAATTTTTAAGCAGATTATTAAATACTATATCTGCATTTGAAAGCAGTGCCAGAAGTATTCCGACAACAGGAATGGAAATAAGAAGACCAATAAGAATATATTTAATGGAATTTCTCTTTGAAGCATTTGCTTCATCTGTTTTTTGCCTATCCTTAAAAACTTTCATATCCTTTGAAAAATCATCTAGGGCGCCGATGGAGTAGGCAAAGGATTCAAATATTGAAAGTGCTGTCTTTGAGAAGTTCCACCTGCTGTCATCATAGACATTATGAAGAAGAAAGATGAAAATCATTAGGAACATTCCAAGATTATTGAACAATATAAATGTTATATTTCCGGTTAAGAAGTTGGATATTGAAAGTGCAAGTATTACAGAAGCATAAAACCAGCTGGACCTTTTAGTCCTTACGCCATACTGTTTAAATCCGTATAAAATGTAGAGCAGTGTTGCAATACCGAAGAATGGCATCGTAATACCGGACAGGTTATTATATAAGCAGAAGGTTGAAAATACTGCATAAATAAGAGAAGCAGGGCCTAGTTTTTTTGCCATTTTTTCTCTGAAATCCAGTATCTCAGCTGGTTCAGCAAATGATGTCTGCGGATTCATGATATATGGGGACTCTGTAACTCCATTATAAGCGACTCCTGGATAGAAGTTCCCTGATGTAGTGTCGTTGACACTGTTGTATTTAGTTGAATTGTTATCATATGTGTTATTCATAATATATTTCTCCTGTTTTTGTCATCCTGAGCGTATGCGAAGGATCTTATATCTCAATTTATAAATTTATCTGTTATGAGATTCTCAGTTATATCCGACTTCAGCGTCATGTTACTGAGAGGCTATGGTTGTCTGTATTCAAGAATGTTTATATTCAAGAATATCTCCGGGCTGGCAGTCCAGTACCTCACATATCTTGTCAAGGGTTTCGAATCTTACTGCCTTAGCTTTTCCGTTTTTTAATATAGAAATGTTTGCCAGCGTGATTCCAACCTGCTCAGCCAGATCGGAAACCTTCATCTTACGCTTTGCTAACATAACATCAAGATTTACTATTATCATGCTGACACCTCCTAAATAGTTAATTCATTTTCCTGTTTGATATCGTAAGCGTTTTGAACCAGCTTCGACATAGCGGCGCACAGGATTATAAAAATGATAAAGGCAAATATCTTCAGTAATGTATATGAAAGAGGTATGAAGTCTATCGTTCCTTGTATAAGCCAGATTATTATCCTGATAATATATTCAATGATGATTAATAATCCGCATATGGCCATATTCTTAAAACTCTTAGCATTTTCTAATGAGAAAGAGTTATCTTTTCCGATTTCATTTACAATTCTCCAGAAGAAGAACAGGATAGCAAAGCATAGTACTGCGGTTATCCATAAGAATATAATGTTGCTTCTTAGATAAGCAGGTACAGGATCGTTGAAGTCCGGTTTGAAGAAAAATGCATATGCTGTTGCGCCACCAAAGAATGCAAGTCCAAGAAGAGCAATTGCAACGGTCACAGCCTTTAACCAGTAGGTGATTGCTTTTTGTTTCATAGTTGTTTACCTCTTTTTGTTTGTTTCAATTTTGTTGATTATATAATCTTTGATAAGTTGTGATATTGATGGTATTAACCACATCTTGACAATGACAGTGTAATATGATAATAATTGAATGTCAAGAAAAATTTATCGAAAAACGATAAAATATTGACGAGAAACAAGATAAAAACAAGAATTAAAGTTTTCTTAAAGATTAACTGATAAATATGTGCTAGTATGGAAAATACTATAGCAAATTAACAATTGTTATTTCGGTTTTATGATTATATATGTTATATTGTTACTGTTCTGTTGATGGAACAAGCATATGACACAAGTTTTATCAATCTTAAAGAAATAAAATGGGAGAATAGAATATGGTTGATGTAAGAAAGACGCAGGCAGTTATTGACAGCGTTAATACAGTAATAAAAGGAAAGGAAAATGTTGTTCGTAAGGTTCTGGCGGCAATGATAGCCGGTGGACATATCCTTATGGAAGATATTCCTGGTGTTGGAAAGACTACACTAGCGACTGCATTTGCCAGGTCTTTGTCTCTTGACTATAAGAGAGTACAGTTTACGCCGGATGTACTGCCTAGTGATATTCTTGGTTTTTCTATGTACAACGCATCGACAAAGGAATTTGAGTATAGACCAGGATCGGTATTCTGTAATCTTTTCCTTGCAGATGAGATTAACCGAACCTCGCCAAAGACTCAGTCTGCGCTCCTTGAGGTAATGGAGGAAGGCACTGCAACTGTGGATGGAGTGACTAGAAAACTGCCAGATCCATTTGTGGTTATCGCTACGGAAAATCCTTATGGTTCTTCGGGAACACAGATGCTTCCAGAATCTCAGCTGGACCGATTCATGGTTTGTCTTTCTATGGGTTACCCAGCACATGAGGATGCAGTTGCAATTCTAAAGGGAAATGCGTCAAATCCACTCTCAAGAGTACAAGAGGTTATTACAGTGGATGAGCTTGTTCAGTTAAGACGTGAAACTAATGACATGTTCATTCGTGATGAAATATATGAGTACATTGTTAATCTGGTTGAGGAGACAAGGCGAAATGCAATCTTCTCAGCTGGTGCCAGCCCTCGTGGAACTATTGCTATTCTCAAGATGGCTAAGGCTGTTGCAGTTATCGAAGGAAGAGATTTTGTAACTGCAATGGATGTGCAGGATGTTGTTAAGGATACTCTGGGTCACAGAGTTAAGCTTGGACAGAAGGCCAGGGCTCAGGGAATGAACATGGAAATGGCCATGAGAGAACTTGTGCAGATTGTCAGGGCACCAAGAAATTAAAAAATATTTAGAGTGATTAAAATATGCCAATACCATACACACCGTCAACTTCATATAATAATCAAAATGGCAGTCAGAATAGTGGTCAGTTTAATAACCAAAATGGCAATCAGAATTATGGTCAGTATAATCAGTACAGTGGTTATTCATATAAGTCTCAAGCTCGGATTAAGAAAGAAGAGAAAGAGGCCAAGGCCAAGGCTAAGCTGAAAGAGAAGATGCAGAAGCCTCTTAAGACTGTAGTTCATCCTACAAGGATAATTGCTTATCTTGTTCAGCTTGCCATTACTATCGTTGCGTATGATTTTCTGCGCAACCATTTTATGATGCTCGCTCTTTATATTGTTGCAGCTGCTCCAGTTGCTGATATCATCCTTTTTATATTTCTATACAAAGGACTTGAGGTTGAGTTTGTGGCACCTGAAAGGAATGTGACTCGATTCAGTGTTGGCTATATGAATTTGAAGGTGAAGAATAGTTCGTATGCGATATCATTTGACCTTAATGCCAAATTGGATGTGGAGAGTCCATTTTATGGGGATAAAAATGGAATGATATTCTCACTTCCATGTCGTGCTCACGAGGAGTATGAGCATAGAATTCCTGTAAGATATTCCATGAATGGTATATATAGATATGTGATAGAGAGCATAACTGTTCGCGATATGCTTGGATTTGTGTCGCTAAAAAAGGAAATGAATTCTTCAGCAGAGGTAAATGTTTTTCCTGAGAAAAGCCTTAGGGCAGATTTCGATATGTCAGATATGAATAGAGGGATGACTGAAAGTGAAGAGACTGTCAAAAAAGGACATGATTTTTCGGATGTTTCCGATGTCAGGGAATATATTCCTGGTGATAAGCTGATGAGTATCCATTGGAAGCTTTCTGCAAAGAGAGATATGCTGATGGTAAAGGACAGAGTATCTATGTCCGATCAGCAGATGGTTGTGATGGTGGATCTGGCAGGTACGGCGGAGCAGGTGGATGAGGTGCTTACACTGGCTTATGCAGTAACGCAGAGGCTGATTCAGGATCAGACCTACGTAAGGCTCATGTGGTGGAGTGAAGGGAAGTATGAGTTTGAAGAAAGACAGATAATGAATAAAGATAATCTTCGTGAAGCATTTGCATCGATTTACTACGAAACTATATACGATGATCCATACAAGACAAAAGGATATATGAGAAGTATCCGGCCAGAACTTAAAGCTTATGCGAATGTGTGCGTAATTAATGGAGCGGCCGAGATGGTCGTTGTGGAGCAGATCTAGGAAAGATTTATATGAGCATTTATACGAATCCACAACTAAATAGACAGCAGAATTCATCGAAGAAGAAGCCGAATGTTATCAGCAGAAAATATGGTAAAGCTTCATGGAGCTATGAGGAGACTCCTTCTATAGAACTCTGTAAGGGCGTTGAGATTGATTCATCTGTGTATGAAATTAGCGAGAACAGGTATTTCACTTTATTGTTAAAGGGACTTATTGTGTATTTCATTACAGCAGGAGGAATTGGTTCATATCTCTCTGCGCTAGGAATTTCATTTAACCATATAGCATTCAATATTATTGTTCTGGTAACGGCTCTTGTTTGTGCACTGCTGTATCATAGCTGGAAGTCGGAAAATCTCGGATATCTAGTGTTTTTTGTAATGCTTGCTGCCTTTATATATATTTTTAGAGACTATATCAACTCCGGCTTTTACGCGGTGCTGAATGATACGATTTATTGGGCGTCCATATTTTTTGATACCGAAGGTCTGCAGTACTACACTGAACGAATTGCAAACAGATATGTGGCTATTACTATCTCCATGTCGACCCTGGGCATTGCCATGAATATTTTGCTCAACAACTATATACTTCGTCGAGCAAGGTACATGGTGGCGATTGGGTTGGCAATAACTGTAAATATAATTGCTTTTTACATGCATTATGAGCCCAATACGATATATACGATTTTTGTTTTTGCCGGTATAGTGATGACTTTCCTTTTGAAATGTGGCCGACATTATCATCTCAGCAGAAGGGATCATGTCTTTGAACATACCAAGAAGGGCGTTACTTACAAGCTGGATTACAAGTCGTTATGGCAGGGGATGCTTACGGCGTTTGTTTACGTTCTTGTTGTAGTTCTGGTTATGAGTACCATTTACAATAAACGCTATTATGATTCTGAGCGTGAGCAAAATGAATATAAGGTTGCAAGTAATGAGATAATGGCGAATGTTCTGACTATGGGTATATTTGGACTTATTGACTTCTATCCTAATAATGGCGGACTTTCGACGGGCGAACTGGGCGGGGTGTCATCTATTCGTCTTGATTATGAGACAGACCTGACAATTCTCTATACACCTTATTCAAATGAAATGCTATATATCAAAAATTTCACTGGAATGGAGTATAAGCCATATGAAAACAGGTGGTCCAGTGCGGATACAAATTATGCAAATACTTATCCTCATGAGGTTAATGCACTGAAAGAGGCGTATGAAGATGGAAATGAGTATAGTGCTAAGGGATTCCTTTCGGTAACGAACGTTGCGGCACCGGCACTTTCATATCAACCGTATTATTCGGATGGTAAGACAAAACCATTATTTACAAATCAGACTGGGACTTATACCTATTATCCAAGGTATCCGGATACCGGAGCTCATATTGAAGGATATACTCCGGATTCTGTGTATCTGAATGTTCCATTTGAAAATAAAGAAGCTATTGATGATTTTATAGAGGAAGCAGGACTGAAAAAGGGGGACCCTCAGGAGGTTGCCCAACAGCTGAAAGAGTATTACGAGGAAAATATACCATATACCATAAGGCCGGGGGCAACACCTTGGCGTCAGGATTTTGTAAACTATTTCCTTGAGAAGAACAAAAAGGGATATTGTGCTCACTTCGCGTCAGCGGCTACTCTTGTGTTCAGGGAACTCGGTATTCCGGCAAGATACTGTGAAGGCTATGCAATATCATTTACCCAGGTTGTGGATCAGGGTGAACTTGTTGAGGGAGAAGCGTATTCCTCAAGATATGATGGATATAATGCGCTTGGAGAAACTGCAGTAGTAAGAGTGGATGCAACGGATGCTGATGCTCATGCCTGGGTCGAGGTTTTTGATGAGGAGCTGGGATGGCTTCGAGTTGAAGTGACTCCACCTTCGACATTAAATGAAGAAGAGGTGGATGAAAATGCTGGATTCTGGGACAGTTTCAATAATGTGTTCGGTGATGGTGATGAGGATTCAGGCACGACAGTAGGTGGAAATAATAATTTTAATATTTCAAAGGCTGATACCTTTATGAAATATGTTGCTTATGTAGTAATTGTTCTTGTTCTGCTGGCGGTTATTGGATATGCTCTATTAAAAATGTATCCGACAATTAAGTATCATAAGGATTATAAAGCAGCAGGTTATTCGGACAAACTCATATTGAAGTATTCCAGATATATGAACAAGTGGAAGAAACGTGATGAGAAGCTGCGTCCAATGATGAATTACAGCGAGCAGATGAGTTGCCTTCTTGCTTTCTCCGAGAGAGACCGGGAGAGAATGGTAGATATTCTTGAAAGGGCCGGATTCTCAGCCAGAGAGATAAGCCAGAGTGAATTTGCTTTTGCGGATAAGATTCTGGAGGAGCTGCATAAGAATCGGAAGGGCAGGCTGTATTCTTAAGGAGTATTCTTGAGGAGTATTCTTGAGAAGTATTCTTGAAGAGTTTGAATATACCATGATTATACTTGACATAGCTTCAGCACTGTGTTAGGTTATATCACAAGAAATTTCTACATTTTTGTTTGGGATTTCATATCAACTTAATACCATCAAATGCAATGATGGGGAATAGTAAGTGTCGAAGATTCCTGATGAGATTATAAGTAAGATCATCAAAGAGAACTGCCGGGTGGTGCAAGGCAGAGGATATTCCCGCTGAACTCGCCCCTGAGCAGGTTGAGTGAATTTGCTATATTTTCATTTTATATATCTATTATATATATTAAAAAAAAGGATAGCGCTAGTAGTTCAATCCGGAGCCCTACCGTTACAGAGGGAAGATATAAGAGCCGTAAAAGATTATTATATTTAGCATATCAATTATGATAAATGTTTATGGATTTAAATCGGCTTCGTATCGATGAGTGCATGTGACAGAAAAGGTTACATGAAGTAGAGTGGTACCGCGTGATTCACGTCTCTACAGACCGTAAGGTTTGTAGAGACGTTTGTTTTTTATATCATAAGAAATTGCTTTAGCAATTTCAAAAATCACAAAGTGATTTTTAAGCCACGAAGTGGCTATGATATACCGAAGGAAAAATGCGTTAGCATTTTTACGAAGGAATGTCTTTTTCACTGGGCACAATTATTGCTCATCTCACAACCTTGATAAAATGTAAAAACCATAGTAAAATAAGAATTTGGAGGTAACGGACATGAAAAATTATGAACATTACAGAAGAGGTTATTTTATGCCACCAGTTGAAAGTACAGACTGGGTGAAGAAGGAGTATATTGACAAGGCTCCTATCTGGTGCAGCGTAGATCTAAGAGATGGAAATCAGGCACTTGTTGTTCCAATGAGTCTTGATGAAAAGATAGAATTCTATAAGGAGCTTATACGCGTTGGTTTCAAGGAGATAGAGATTGGATTCCCTGCAGCCAGCGAAACTGAGTATGAGTTCTGCCGTAAACTTATTGAGGAAGATTTGATTCCTGATGATGTAACTATTCAGGTGCTTACTCAGGCAAGAGAGCATATCATTAAGAAAACATTTGAAGCGGTTCAGGGTGCTAATCCTAAGAATGTTGTAGTTCATGTTTACAACTCCACCAGTGTTGCTCAGAGAGAACAGGTCTTCAAGAAGTCTAAAGAAGAGGTTAAGCAGATAGCCATTGATGGTGCTGCACTTCTTAAGAAACTGGCTGATGAGGCTGGAGCTGAGTATCGTTTTGAATATAGTCCTGAGAGCTTTACAGGAACTGAACCTGAGTATGCTCTTGAGGTTTGTAATGCAGTGCTGGATGTATGGCAGCCAACAGCTGATCGCAAGGCTATCATCAATCTTCCTGCAACTGTTGAGATGTCACTTCCACATGTATATGCAAGTCAGATTGAATACATGAGCAAGAATATGAAGTATCGCGAGAACGTAATCCTTTCACTTCACCCACATAATGACAGAGGGTGTGGTGTGGCTGATGCTGAGCTTGGAATTCTTGCAGGTGCTGATAGAATAGAAGGAACACTTTTTGGAAATGGCGAAAGAACAGGTAATGTTGACATCATTACTCTTGCTATGAATATGTATACACATGGTGTAGATCCTTGTCTTGACTTCTCAGATATGCCAAGGATTCAAGAGACATATGAAAGACTTACTGGAATGGAAATCTATCCTAGAGAGCCATATTGTGGAAAACTTGTATTTGCTGCATTTTCTGGTTCTCATCAGGATGCAATTGCAAAGGGAATGAAATGGCGTGAGGATGATCCGGATCAGATGTGGACAACGCCATATCTGCCACTTAATCCGGAAGATATTGGAAGAACTTATGATGGCGATGTTATTCGAATTAATTCACAGTCCGGCAAGGGTGGTGTTGGATTTATCCTTGAGACGAAGTATGGCTTCAATCTTCCAAAGAAGATGAAGGAAAATGTTGGATATGCAGTAAAGAGTGTATCAGACCATGGTCACAAGGAACTTAAGCCTGAAGAAGTATATCAGGTATTCAAAGAGCAGTATGTTAATGTTGCTTCTCCGATTGAATTCAAGGAGTGTCATTTCCAGCAGATAGATGGAATTCGTTGTGAGCTCACAATCGAAAGGGATGGAGTTCATAAGGTGTATCACGGACAGGGAAATGGACGTCTGGATGCAATCAGTAATGCCATTATGAGGCATTTTGCTGTTACATTTGAGATAGTGAATTACGATGAGCATGCACTTACAAGAGGATCGAACTCACAGGCGTGTGCATATGTTGCAATTCAGGTTACTGGTCAGGATGAGGTTATCTACGGAGCTGGAATACATACAGATATTATTGAGGCTTCGGCTTATGCTCTTATCAGTGCGGTAAATAAGGCGCTTCAGAGCAAGCATCTCAGTTAAGTCTTTGCGATAATGAAATTAATGTCAGTCCGAGCGTCAGCGGAGAATCTGATATAATTTTGAGTGGGCAAAAGAATCAAGAAAACGGGAATAGTCATACATGGCAGAAAATAATAACGACAATATAATATATGTCACAGGCTCCGAGGAGGCCAGAGAGAGCAACGAACAGCGAAGAAGGGAAATGCGCCAGGGCAGAATTTGGATTGCACTTGTTCTTCTTATAGTTGCTGTTGTTGCGGCGGTCTGTATATTTGTTTTTATCAAAATGAGATCATTTGGTGGTATCAAGGTTGTTTCTTCTGTTGAAACGAACTATGATGCAAATGCCAATTATATTGAGTTTGGTGACAATGTTTTGAAGTATACACCGGATGGAGTCTCTTATATAAACAGTAAGGGTGAAGTTGTCTGGACAGCAGGTGAGGATTTTAAGGTCCCTATTGCGTCTGCATGTGGAAATTATGCTGTTGTCGCAGATAAAGGTGGAAATCTGGTTGCTGTCTATGGAGTAGAGGGAGCGGTAAGTTCGGTTAAGATGCCGTATACTGTTTGTGATGTAGGTGTAGCAAAGCAAGGAGCATTTGCGGCTATTCTTGAATCTGATGAGACAAATTACATTCAGATGTATGACAAGACGGGAAATATTATCTATGAGATAAGAACTTCTATAGATAAGAGCGGTTATCCTATGGACATAGCCGTATCCAATGATGGCCAGAAATTATTCACCAGCTATTTTAAGATGGATGGCGTTAATATCAAGAATAATCTTACTGCATATAATTTTGGTGATGTAGGACAAAATGAGAACGCCGATAGAATGGTGGGAGGATATTCATTTGATGAAGAGATGATTCCTAAAGTTGAGTTTGTCACGAATGATGTTGTGGCTGCTTTTTCTGATTCAAAGATTCATCTATATAGTATGAAGGAAAAACCGTCAGAAAAAGCGGTTATTGATTATGATGCAGAGATATCAAGTGTATTTTATTGCGAGGAGTATATTGGAATAATCGAACCAGATACCAGTGCAAGCAGTAACACAGGATATGTTGTTAAAACTTATGATCTGTCTGGCAAGGAAATGTATGAGTATGCATTTAATATGGACTATGACAAAATACATGCAACCAATGACGAATTGATCATTACAGGTGGAAATCAGTGCCTTATCATCTTAAAAAGCGGAAGAACAAAGTTTAATTATGCTTTTGATGGTATTATTAAATCCATGATACCGACTTCAAATAGAAATGAGTATATTATTACCTATGAAAACAGGATTGATACTATCAAGCTTCGTGCAGAAGATGACAAGTAGATAAATTAGCGGGATAAATAGATATATGTATTATATTATCGCGGGGATAGTTATAATTTTAATAGTTAGTGCATTAATAGGGCTGAAGAGAGGACTTTTTAAGACTCTCTTTAGCTTTATTGGTTTAGTGATCTCATTGTCGGCGGCATATGTTGCTGCTCCTTATGTTTCCAACTATGTAATAGAGAATACTGAGTTTTATGTAGCGATAGAAGATAAGGTGTATGACAAGCTTGAAAGCAAGATGAAAAAGAAGGTCAAAGAATCTTTGGAAAATTCTGGTGTTACAGATGAGAAGGAATTGGATAAGCTTACTGAATCTATGACGGCTGAGTATATGGCAGAGGATCCGGATAAGGCAACGCAGATGCAGCTGATTGACGGCTTTAATGTGCCTGAATATTTGAAGACTAATTATATAGAGAATAATAATGATGGTGTTTATGAAGCTTTAGGTGTTACTGGTTTCTTTAAATACTTGTCTAGTTATACTGCAAAACTGATAGTTACAACAGGAACGTATATTGTGCTTTTTGTTCTGATTAGGCTCATATTTGTATTGATAGGCATTATAGGAGGTCATATAATTGACTTTAATCCGGTTCTTTCGGTGGCTAACAGATTATGTGGCATGATTCTTGGACTAGGATGGGGACTGGTGGTTATCTGGATTTTTATGATAATAGCTGGCGTTGTATTTGGAAAGAGTTATGATGCGATGATAGCGGGGAACATATTCTTAGAAAAACTAGATCAGAATAATGTGATAACAAAGATACTTATGAATTTCTGATTGATTATTGATTAATTTATTGATTAATTTATTGATTAATTTATTGATTAAT
>CACZRU010000258.1 GCA_902783605.1 uncultured Lachnospiraceae bacterium | reverse complement strand
GCTAATTAAAAAAGCTAATTAAAAAGCTAACTAAAAAAAGCTAGTTAAAGAGCAGAACTTATAAAAATGAGTTTTTCAAATTTATTAAATGAATATATAGAAAATATAGGGTGTTCCTCAAAGGCTTTGTCTGAAGCGTCTGGGCTTCCTGCCTCGACAATTTGCAGATACAGAGCCGGAGAAAGGGTACCTGCTAAAAATAGCCCTCAATTTGAATCTTTGGTTAGGGGGCTATTTTTACTTGCGGAAAATTTGGATACGATTGAGGACATAAAAAAGAACTTTGAGTATGAATACACTTCTGTAACGAATGACAAAAATCCTGAATTTAATCTTTATGGATTCAAGACAAATCTTTCTGATCTTATGGATCGTCTTCATATGAGTATAAGAGAAATTGCAGAAGTGACCAATAAGGATATTTCATATATATCCAGGATAAGAGCTGGGGAAAGAAAACCTGCTGAGCCACGAAAAATGGTAGAGCAGATAAGTGATTATATAATAGAAAAATATAGCAAAAAATTTGAACTAGAAATAATTGCAGAGCTTCTGGACTGTCGTATTTCTGATATTTCAGGTGAAAAGAACAGGGATTATTATTATAACCGTCTATTCAAATGGCTTTATTCTGATGAAAGCAGTCCTCAGAAGTATGTAAAACAGTTCATCCATAAGCTTGATGAATTTAATCTTGAGAATTATGTTCCTGAGAAAAAATTACGGAGTGGAAACGTTACAAAAGAGACAGAGATAGTTTACGGCGTTGAGTCGCTGGCGCGTCTATCTGAAGGCTTTGTGGAGAGTACAATCAGGTCTGATTCAGAGGAACCTGTGACGATTTGCTGGAGCTCTCTTGAAGAATCTACTGATATAAAAGAATATGAGCATCTGGTTGGTAATATAGCATACATTCTGGAAAAAGGTCTGCATATCAGAAGTATACATCTGGGTGAAACACCTATATATGAAATGATGAAATGGCTGGAGATATGGCTTCCATTATATATGACTGGACAGATTGAATCCTACTATATAGGAAGAGACGCAGATAAAATAATGGATAGATTCATTATGATGTCGGGATCTGCGGTCCTTGAATCAGAGGGGCTTCATGGAAATAAGTCCTCCTACAGAACATATCTAACCAGGAACTTTGATGAAATCAGTCACTATAATAAAATGGCAGATGTCATTATAGATAATTCTAACAGGATGATAAGTGTCATTGATTATGAGAATAAAGATCGTCGTAAGGATTTTGTAGGCAGGGATTCTTCTACGTCGGGGAAGAGAAAAAATATTCTATCTACTCCGCCAATATATACCATTTCCGATGACCTGCTCAGCAGAATACTTATTCGAAATGAAATTCCTGAGGAGGATAGAATCAGGATAAAGGAATATATAGATAGTGAGAGAATGAGGGTCCTGGGAATCCTGGAAAAATCTCAGATAGAGGAGTATGTATCTGTGGTTTCAAAGGATGAGTATGATGAGAAACCGGTATTTCTTTCTCTTTCTGGACTCTTTTATGAGAAGGATATCTTCTATACATATGAGGAGTATCAGGAACATTTGGAACTGGTAAAAGAATTCCAGAATAAATACAAGAATTATCTGGTCAGACTAGGGAAGGATATGGGCTTTAGAAAAATACAGATATTTATGCATGAAGGGCAGTGGGTCATGGTTTCTAAGAATAAATCCCCTGCAATCCATTTTGTAATAGAGCATCCTGCTATAAGGCAGAATATGGAGAAGATGCTGGAGACTTTTGCTATGAATAACTGATTGTTGATATAGTAAACTCTAGCATGTCAAAACTTATTGACTTAAGTGGTAAGCATACATATAATCAATTAAGTGGTTAAAAAATATGTGATTTATATAATTATTTTGACCACGAGACTATATGGAACGAGAGGTTTTTTTAATCGATGAAGTTAAGAAAAAAAGCAAAAGAATTTTTGGCGCTTGTGACTGTGCTGGCTATGGCCTTTGGCATGACAGCCTGTGGATCAGGAGGCTCAGCTAAGAAGAACACAATTAAGATAGGATATGTAAATCCAACGACTGGTCCTCTTGCTGGAAATGGAGAGGGCTGTGACTGGGCAGTAAAGCAGATTACTGACTATGTAAATGAGCATCCTATTACTGTTGATGGAAAGCAGATGGACTTTGAAGTAATCGTATATGATTCAGAGTCTGATGCCAATAAGTGTTCTGAGATGACTCAGAAGCTTATTGAAGAAGATGAAGTAGATATGATCATTGCAATCCAGACTCCGAATACAGTTATTCCTGTAGTTGAGGTTGCAGAGAGATATGGAGTTCCTTGTATTGCATCACAGGCTCCAATTGATCCGGTAGCACATTCAAGAGACTCATTTGAGTGGACATATCTTTCATTCTATACACTTGATGATGTATATGAGTCACAGAGAGCTATGTGGACTGTAGCAGGACATGCGCCTGGTTCAGGTGCCAAGGTTGGACTTCTTTTTGCAAATGATGCTGACGGAACAGCTTGGCATGATATCTTTGTAAAGAGACTTGATGAAGATGGATATACAGTAGTTGATCCAGGACAGTATCCTTCAGGAACTACTGATTTTACAAGTCTTGCAAATACATTTAAGACTGAGGATATAGATGTAATAGCAGGAACTAATATTCCTCCTGATTTTATGAATTCCTACAATGCATGTATCAGTGCAGGTGTTGAGGTTGATGCAGTAACAATGGGTAAATGCTGCCTCCTGGAAAGTGATGTAAATGCACTTGGAGATCTTTCAGATGGTATCATGACTCAGGTATGGTGGGCACCTACAAACCCATTTACATCTGAACTGACTGGAATGTCAAGCGAGAAGCTGGCAGAGCAGTATGCTGCAGATAATGACGGCAGAGTTATGCCACAGCCTACAGCGTATGCATATGAGGCTCTCGAACTTGCAGTTCAGACCTTTAACAACACTAAGTCTATGGATAAGGAAGATATCCGTACTGCACTTGCCGGACTTGATGTTGATACAATAGTTGGACATATTAAATACGATCAGGAGATGAATGGACTTCCATTTGCAAGAACAGTTCTCTGTGGAGGACAGTGGCAGAGAGATGAAAATGGTGAGCTTAAACTCATCATCATTGATAACTCTATTCACCCTGAGATTCCACTTACTGGAGACTACAAGCCGGGCAATGCAACAAGTAATTAAGGTAACAAAAATAAGATGAGTAACATTCTAACTTTTGAAAATGTAAGCTCAGGCTATACTGAGATTAAAGTGCTGGATAACCTTTCCTTCGATGTAATCGAGGGGGAGGTTTTTGGCGTTATTGGTCCTAATGGCTGTGGCAAGACAACCATGCTGAATACTCTTGCAGGGGTGGTCAAATGCACTGGTGGACGAATCATCTTCGGAGGAAAGGATATCTCTAAATATCCTCCATTTGTAAGGTGTGGACTAGGTATAGGAAGGACTTTTCAGGTGCCTCTTCCATTTGAGAAGATGTCTGTTATGGAAAATGTTTTGGTGGCTACAGTTCATGGCGCAGGACATAACAAGAAGGACGGCGAGAAGCTTGCTCTTGAGGTCCTTGAAAGAGTGGGAATGGCCGACAAGTATTTGATAAAGGCAGGTGAGCTTACTCTGCTGGATCGAAAAAGACTTGAGATAGCCAGAGCCCTTGGTACCGAGCCAAAGCTTCTGCTTCTCGATGAGGTTGCGGCAGGACTTACTGAGCTTGAGGTTAAGGAAGTTATGAAATTGGTGGATGAGCTGAAAAAAGAGAAGCTCACCATCGTATGGATAGAGCATATTCTTGAAACTATGCTTAAGTCTGCTGACAGGCTGATGTGTATGGCTGAAGGAAAGTGTGCCATAATTGGAAAACCTAAGGATGTTATAGAGTCGAAGATAGTTGAAGAACTGTATCTGGGAGTGAAGGAAGATGAGTGATACTATATTACAGCTTGAAAAAGTTAGTGTTAAATATGGCGATTTTACAGCTGTATCTGAGGTTGATCTAAGCTTCCACAGAGGTTCTATAATTGGACTGATCGGTACAAATGGGGCTGGAAAAACTTCCCTTATGAATGCGGCTATTGGTCTCACTTCTATCAGCAGTGGTAAGGTTCTGCTGGAGGGGGAGGATATAACGAATATGCCGGTAGAAAAGAAGCTTGAGCAGGGTATGTGTCTTGTACCGCAGGGTGGACACTGCTTCAACAGAATGTCTGTACAGGATAATCTGCTGGTGGGAGGATATCTGCATAGAGGCGGCGCATTTGGAGATTCAAAAGGTAATTCTAAAGAAAAGTCGAAAACGCAGCTTCGTAAGGAAAATCTTGAGAGAGTATATGAGCTGTTTCCTATATTGAAGGAAAAAGCAGATGTGCCAGCCGGCAGTCTTTCAGGTGGACAGAGACAGATGGTGGCAATAGGAAGAGCGCTGATGTCCAATCCGAAGATTATTCTCTTTGACGAGCTTTCTCTGGGACTTGCCCCAGTTGTTGTGAAGGATATATACAGAACGATAAAAAAAATAAATGAAGAACAGGACACCACAATCATCCTGGTAGAGCAGGATACAAACAGGGTGCTGAGCATGACGGACTATGCTTACATTATGCTGAAGGGAAAGGTTGCATTGGAAGGCGACTCCGACAGTCTGGACCCGGAAGATGTTAAGAAGGCATACTTCGGAATTTAGAGAAGATATTTGGCGTTATTCTGAGGAGTTTGTGACGAAGAAGCTAATAATACATTAGTGAAAGTAGTAGTGGTAATAGTTATTTAAATTATATTGAGGTCAATATGTACATTGTTCAAGTACTGATAAATGGAATACTTCTAGGTGGTATATACGCCGTCATAGGTCTTGGTATGTCACTGATACTTGGTATCGTTAAGCTTACCAACCTGGCGCATGGCGAATATATTATTATGGGTGCATTTCTATCGTCGATCTTATCGTCGGCTTTGGGAATTGACCCTCTTATTGCTATGGTTATTTCGGTACCAACGATGTTTTTCTTTGGGTACGCATTGCAGAGAGTTCTGATAAATCATGGAATGAAGAGAGGCGCTGAGCCGGCGCTGTTAGTCACATTTGGTATATCTATTATTCTGAAGGACGGAATGCTGATGCTCTTTACGCCAGATGCGAGACATGTGGCAACTTCATACAGCAACAATGTTATCAGTGTTGCAGGAATTGATATTTCACTGCTGAATGTAATACTTCTTGCTGTCAGCGTTGCAGTAATATTTATATTAAAAACTTTTTTGGAAAAGACAGATACAGGTCGTGCTATCAGAGCGACAGCTGATGATACAGAGGCTGCCAGACTTTCAGGTATAAATGTTAGTCATACATTTGCAATTGCTATGGGTATTGCCACTGCAACTGCAGCGGTGGCTGGAACCTGCGTAAGTATGAAATGGACCTTTTATCCAACATCTGGTGGTTATTATCTTCTTACTGCCTTTGTTGTTGTAGTTATCAGTGGTCTGGGAGATATTAGAGGTACTCTTATGGCTGGAGTGTTATTTGGCCTTATGCAGGTTATTGGCGGAGCCAGTTATGGGCTTCTTATTAGTTATTTATTCCTTATAGTTCTTCTGGTATTTAATCCAAGAGAAATTTTAGGAGGAATATTCCGGAAGAGAAAACTGGAGTCTGCCGAATTGGCAAAGGTGTCTGCGGGACTTTCTTCTGATTTTTCTTCTGAACAGTCTGGAAATAGGGAGGTGCAGTCTGATGAAGAATAAGACAATTATCCTCCTGATAGTCTATGTTGTTTTAGGGGTATTTTTATTTATAGCTGGACAGATGGATATTATCTCCAATAATGCCATGAGATATCTGATGCAGATGTTTCTTTATATTACTCTGGGGGAAATGTGGAATCTGCTCAGTGGTTTTGCAGGAATGACAAGCTTGGGACAGCAAACATTTATTGGACTTGCAGGTTACACTGTGGCAATGACCACAACGGTCTACAAGATGAATTATGGAACAGGAATTCTTGTGGGGACAGCTGTGTGCATAGTGACTTCAAGTCTTCTTGCATTCATGCTTCTTAAGATGGAAGGAATGTATTTCTCGATTACGACATGGGTAATAGCAGAAGCTCTTGGAACCTTCTTCCTCAGCTGGGGCTATGTTGGTAAGGGTGCCGGAATGAATGTATCTATTTCTCCTTACCCAAGAATAGATGCTATCTATGGAATGTCACTTATCCTTTGTTTTATTACTCTATTAGTTGTATATCTGCTGCTTAACAGCAGACTGGGACTTGGTCTGATTGCTATGAGAGATAACATCACAGCAGCTGCTTCTATGGGTGTAAATATAAGAAGGTCTAAATTTGTGGTATATTTAATCGCTGCTATCTTTACAGGACTGGCAGGTTCGATTATGTTCATAAATAAAGGAACAATCTATCCGGAAAGTGGTTTTAGTATTGGCTGGACCATTTCCATGGTTTTTATAGTTATAATTGGCGGATCAGGAACCATTGAAGGCCCTATCGTTGGTTCTGTTATATATGTTTTTCTCCAGGAGTTCTTAGCTCATTATCCTGGATGGTCCAATATCATTTTAGGTATTATTGCAATTATTATTATCCTCTACATGCCAGAAGGTATTGTTGGGGCTGTGAAGAAAATGCTGGATAATAAAGGGAATAAAAATATAAACAGTTTGAGAAAAACTAAAACAGTCAAATCTTAAAATCCGGCTGAATATATGGAGATAATGAATGAAAAAACTTTTTATTGCGGAGAAACCTTCTGTGGCTCAGCAGTTTGCTGATGCACTTAAGGTAAAGGGCTCCCGTAAGGATGGATATATAGAAGATGAAAATTATATAGTTACATGGTGCGTTGGACATCTGGTAACAATGAGTTATCCGGAGGTATATGATCCGGCGCTGAAGAAATGGTCGCAGGATACGCTTCCATTTATCCCACAGGAATATAAATACGAGGTTATTCCTGCAGTTAGTAAACAATTTAATATTGTAAAGGGACTCTTAAATCGTGATGATGTGGAGACTATTTATGTCTGTACTGACTCGGGACGAGAAGGAGAATACATCTATCGGCTTGTGGATGCGCAGGCTGGAGTAGATAAGTCTAAGGACAGACGCAGAGTATGGATTGATTCCCAGACAGAGGAAGAAATACTTCGTGGAATAAATGATGCAAAGCCACTTGCTGATTATGATAATCTCAGCTGTGCAGCGTATCTTCGTGCCAAGGAAGACTACCTCATGGGAATTAATTTTTCCAGAGCGCTTACATTAAAATATTCATATCCGATCAAGCAGTATCTTGGTGTGGATAAATGCGTTATCGCTGTTGGTCGTGTTATGACCTGTGTTCTAGGAATGGTTGTAAAAAGAGAGAGGGAGATAAGAGAATTTGTATCGACCCCATTTTACAGGGTTCTTGCAAGTGTTAATAAGTCGGCAGATGAAAATGGAGAAATTATGAAGCTCTTTGATGCTGAATGGAAGGCTGTAAAAGGCAGTATATATTTTGAAAGTCCAAAGCTGTATAAGGAAAATGGCTTCAAGGAAAGAAATGATGCTGAGGAACTGATAGAGTATTTAAAGGATCCTGAACCGGTGGAAATGGTTGTGAAGAGCATTTCCAGAAAGACGGAGAAGAAGAATCCTCCAATGCTTTATAACCTTGCCGAGCTTCAGAATGATTGTTCCAAGAGGTTTAAGATAAGCCCGACGGATACTCTGAATATTGTGCAGGAGTTATATGAGAAGAAGCTGGTGACTTATCCAAGAACGGATGCCAGAGTACTTTCGACTGCTATAGCTAAAGAGATTGATAAGAACATAAGGGGGCTGTGTAACTACGGCAGTCTTGGACCATTTGCCCAGAATATTATCAATCAAAAGGGATATGCAAATATTTCAAAATCTAAATATGTAAATGATAAGCTGATTACAGATCACTATGCAATAATTCCTACAGGACAGGGGCTGGGACAGTTGTCCAAGCTTCCGTCAATTCAGCAGAAGGTTTATGATCTCATTGTAAGAAGATTTCTTTCGATTTTCTATCCGCCTGCTGAATACCAGAAGATTGCTATCGTACTGACAAGAAAGACAGAAGAGTTTAGTGCGTCCTTTAAAATGCTGGTTAAGCCGGGATATCTTATGATTGCAAATCCTTCTGTACTTCAGAAGGATGATAAGAATAGTAAGGACAAGGCTGAAGATAGTAAGTCTGAAGATAATGGAGAGGAATCGTCAGGAGAAAAGAAAGCTGACAGTGACAGTCAGGAGGATCAGGTTGCCACAGCTGAGGTTATGGATTTCATTTCTAATCTTAAGAAGGGAGCGGTTCTTCCGGTTGGTGGCTTCGAAATCAAGGAAGGTAAGACCAATCCTCCTCAGAGATATAACTCAGGTTCTATGATTCTTGCCATGGAAAATGCAGGAAAGCTGATAGAGGATGAGGAGCTTCGTGAGCAGATAAAGGGAAGTGGTATAGGTACTTCAGCTACAAGAGATGCGATTATTACAAAGCTTGTGAATAATAAGTATATTGCGCTGAATAAGAAGACACAGATACTTACGCCGACATTCCTGGGAGAAATCATTTACGATGTTGTGCTTTATTCTATAAATGGACTGCTTAGTGCAGAGCTTACAGCCAGCTGGGAATTTGGACTTGATGGTGTAGCTGGCGGAACCATTCCGGAATCAGAATATATTGAGAAGATGAATGGTTATGTGGCAAAATATGTGAATATAGTTAAGGGCATTCGTAATCAGAATCAGATGCACTATGTATTTGATAAGACGAAGCCTTACTATACGAAGGGCAAAAAGTAGGGAAAACTAGATTTTTATTAGGGAGAATTACTAATGATAAGAAAAAATATTAAAAATGCATTTGCAGTTCTTCTGGGTGCTGCTATGTGCATGACAGCTTTTTCGGGACTGAGTTCAGGAGTTAATGGTTTACATAATGCAAGTAGTGCATCTGTAGTCCAGGCTGCTGGAAATGGCTCAGATAATAACTCAAATGCTGGTTCAAATGCAAATTCAGAAGATGATTCGAAGGCTTCTGGTGAAAGAAAACCTGAATATAAAAATGTAAATAAGAAGACAATCAAAAACTTCCTGATGACTGGACTTGAACCAATGGGTACTACTATGTACCTCTATGGTGGTGGCTGGAATGAGGAGGATACTGGTGCTGGAACTGAAGCAAGAACAATAGGACTTTCTCCAAAGTGGGCTGAGTTTGCTTCAAAGCAGACATCCAGTTACAACTATAAGGATTATAATTACAAAACAGATCCAAATGTCATTCATGATGGACTTGATTGTTCTGGTTATGTGGGCTGGGTACTATATAATACACTTGAAACAGAAGACGGAAAAGAAGGATATGTGGATTATAACAATAAGGTACTTGAAAGGCTTCAGTCTGAGGGCTATGGAACTATTACAAAAGCAAGTAATGTAACTGACTATAAGCCGGGAGATATTATGAAGACTCCAGACCATGTCTGGATAGTAGTAGGACCTTGCGATGATGGAAGTGTAGTGTTAATGCATTCATCTCCTCCAGGAGTTCAGTTCTCAGGAACACCAACTCCGTCAGGAAAGACTTCTTCAGAAGCAGTTACTATTGCAGCATACTATAAAGAGGCTTATTACAAGAGCTGGTATAACAGATACCCTTCCAGTTCAAAGGGCATGTCATACCTTTCAGGTTATGATCAGTTTAGATGGACCACCAGTGGTTCGGATTCAGATGGTTCTTCAAATAATTCATTTTCTGATCCAGAGGGTTATCAGAATATGACAGCTGTAGAGGTTTTGAAGAATCTCTTTGGTACATATCCTCCAGGTTATGAAAAATCTGGTGCATCAGGTACCTGGAAGAAGGATAGTAAAGGCTGGTGGTTTGAATATACAAATGGTTCATATCCAGTATCTAATTGGGAACAGATAAGTGGAAACTGGTACTACTTCAATTCCAGTGGTTATATGACAACAGGCTGGCAGAAGGTTGGTGATACCTGGTATTATATGGATTCTGACGGTGCTATGAAAACCGGATGGGTGAAATCCAGTGGAATATGGTATTATCTTACAAGCAGTGGAGCTATGGCTACTGGCTGGGTGCAGGACGGAACAACCTGGTATTATATGAATTCCAGTGGTGCTATGCAGACAGGCTGGGTAAAGAGTGGAAGTCATTGGTATTACTTGAAATCCAGCGGTGCAATGGCTGCAAATGAGAAAATAAATGGATATTATGTAAACTCGAATGGAGAGTGGGACGGGAAATAGGAGAAGACTATGAAGCAGGGGATTATTGTAGTAAATAAGGGGACAATGGATGCTGATATCAGGACCAGGTGCCTGGAAGACTTTATGCTCTCGGTTGGGGACCGTATTCCTGAGGCTGATATGATCTGTGTATATACAGATGATGATATCAGGAAGAGTCTGCGAGAAGAAACTGGTGTAAAACACCAGAATCTAAAAGCTGCAATTCTTAGCATGAAGGAAAGAGGAGTGACGGACCTTACTATCATTCCGACTGATATTCATGATGGACCTGATTTCAAAAAATTGAAGGAAGAGGCTACAGGACTTGCGTCTATCTTCAAAACCGTAAATATTTCAAAACCTCTGCTCTATGATGAAAGTGACTACGAGATTACAGCAAGAGCAATGCATGGTGCATTTAAAGAAATAGTTAAGGATGATATTCTTGTTCTAGTTACTGCTGGACATAAGGTTGATGCAGCAGAGGAGCTTCGTGAGTTTGAAAGGCATCTAGGAAAGTATTTTAAGGCATGTTATGTTGCAACCCTTTATGGTGAAAAAAAGCTATATAAGGTTATAAAGGAGATTAACAGCCTTCAGGGGGCTAAAAGAATAGTTCTTGTTCCTATGGAATTTATAGCTGGAGAAAAAGTTGAAAATGATGTTTCACAGGAGTATACTAGCTATGTTCTTCGTCTCGAGGAGGAAGGCTATACAGTAGAAAGTCTTTTCAAGGGACTTGCGGAGTATGATGAATTCCAGAGATTATATATGAGACATCTGTACGATGTTCTGAGATGATTGCTTATTGTAATTCTGAACGAAGAAGAATCTTATGAAGAAGAATCTTATGAAGAAGAATCTTATATAGAATATTCTTATAATATTATACATTCAGGAGAATGATATGAATATAATTATTGCTGGTTGTGGCAAGGTTGGACAAACCCTTGCTGAACAGCTTACTGCCAGTGGGCATGAAGTAACAGTAATGGATAAGAGCTATGAGGCTCTGTCTTCGGTGACAGGTACCTCAGATGTTATGGGATATCAGGGTGATTGTACTAGTATCTATAGTCAGAAGGAAGCTGGTATCGAGAAGTCTGATCTGCTTATTGCAGTTACAGATAATGATGAGATAAACATGCTGGCCTGCCTTATAGCCAGGAAGACTGGTCGTGGAAAATGTCACACAATCGCCCGTATTAGAAGCCCTCAGTACACTGATGAGATTGGTTACCTTAAAGAGGAGCTGGGACTTTCTATGTCTATCAATCCAGAGATGGTTGCCGCAGATGAAATGGTTCGCCATATTCAGATTCCATCAGCTCTTGAGGTTGATACCTTTGCTAAGGGAAAGGTTAGTCTTATTGGTATTGAAATACCAGAAGGTTCAATCCTTGATAACATGTCTATCAGGGATCTTTCCAATAAGGTTGGCGCAAGTGCACTTATCTGTGTTGCTGAAAGAGACGGAGAGGTTATCATCCCAAATGGTCTTCATGTGCTTCATGCAGGTGAAAAGATATCAGCAACAATGTCCATGGGAGACATTGGTTCATTTCTGAATAAGATTGGTATTAAGGCCAAGAAGATTAAAGATGTTATGATAGCTGGCTGTGGCACCATTGGTTTTTACCTTGCGAAGAAGCTTATCAGTCTTAGAATAAATGTTAAAATAATTGAGAAAAATCCAGTAAGATGTGAGGAGCTTTCTGAGCTTCTTCCTAAGGCAATGATTATCTGTGGAGATGCAACTGAAAAGCGTCTTCTGATTCAGGAATCAGTGGAGGATATGGATGCAGTCTGTGGACTTATGCATTCTGATGAGGCAAATATTCTTCTTTCGCTTTATCTTAAGAAGATTAATCCTGATATTAAGGTTATCACCAGAGTACATCGTAATTCTTATGAGGATATCGTAAATGAACTTCCGGTAGGAAATAAGATCAGTACAAAAGAGATAACAGCTGACTACATAACAAGATATGTTCGTTCTATGCAGAATTCTATGGGCAGTGAGGTTGAAGCTCTATATAGAATAATGGATGGAAAGGTTGAAGCGCTTGAGCTTTCTATCGGCGAAGACTTTCCAGCTGCAGGAATCGAGCTGAAAGATATGAATCTTATAGATAATACACTTATTTGCAGCATTAAACGTCGTGGTAAGATTATCCGCCCAGGTGGTCGTGATACTCTTGAGTATGGTGACAGTGCAGTAATAGTTACTACTCATAAAAATATAAATGGTATAAATGAGATTATTAGAGGCTGATACTACAAATGAACCATAGAATTATTATAAATATAATAGGAAAGCTTATTCAGCTGGAGGGAGTATTTTTGCTGCTCCCTGCGCTTATTGGCGTCTGCTTACAAGAAAAAGAATTTGTTATGCTGGCAGTAACTGCAGGCGTATCAATCGTTGTGGGTACAGGGCTTAGAGCTATTCCAATTAAGCATAATAGAATCCGAGCTAAGGAAGGGTTTGTAATAACTGCTCTTGCTTGGCTCATTTTCAGTATTATAGGTGCTTTGCCATTCTGGCTCAGTCGTGCCATTCCAGGACTCACGGATGCAATCTTTGAGACGGCGTCTGGCTTTACAACAACTGGAGCAAGTATTCTGACTGATGTTGAGGCTATGCCCAAGTGCCTTCTCTTCTGGAGAAGTTTTACCCACTGGATAGGAGGAATGGGTATTCTTGTTTTCATGCTGGCATTTGTTCCTTCAAGTGCAGATGAGATGAATATCATGAAGGCTGAGTCTCCAGGACCTTCTGTTGAGAAGATAGTTCCTAAGGTTAAAGAAACAGCATTTACCCTGTATGCCATCTATACCGTAATGACAGTAGCTTTAATAATTGCTCTGATAATAGCAGGAATGCCTATCTTTGATAGTGTTTGCCATGCATTTGGTACTGCTGGAACTGGAGGATTTGGTGTAAAATGTGACAGTATT
>CACZRU010000257.1 GCA_902783605.1 uncultured Lachnospiraceae bacterium | reverse complement strand
TCCGAGCAATATATTTTCCATAGCAAAAGAGATTTCAAAAAAGACTTCATGAAGAAAATTGTTGAAAAGAAATTCAAAGAATAAATTACTTATAGAATATAAGTGAACGTAATAACAGAATAATGTTTAACCAAGACGGGTAGCAATGATAGAAATATGTGTATCTTGTTAGCTCTTGATAAAGTTTTAGATTATGGAGATACCATAAATGTTCCACAGGCTGATGAAAGAAACAGAAAAGTAAAACGTGAAGAAGTAATGCTTTTTGATAAAAAGGCTTTTAGAGAGGCTGCGATAAAGGCATTTGCACACAACTTATGGGTTGAGGAGTTATCTCCGATGTTTACAGTTTTTCAGGACAGAATTGAGATTACTTCAATTGGAAATATTCCTCCAAAACAAACAAAGGATGGATTCTTTCGAGGCGTATCTATTCCGGTAAATAAGAAACTATCAGAAATATTTTTACAGCTGCATATAAGTGAGCGTTCAGGAAGAGGGGTTCCGAGAATTGTTGAGAAATATGGGAAGGACGCTTTTGAGTTTTTGGATAATGCTATAGTGGTTACTCTTCCATTTAATCGGATTAACATGGGGGATGGTACCCTTATGATACCCCTCATGATGAGTCCTATGATATTGATTTTGGAATTAACAACATTGATAAGAGTATACTTAATTATTGCAATACGCCAAAGAGTAGACCAGAGATAATGGAATATGAAGGATAGAAAAAGCATAATGAGCCATATTAACAAACTGTTGGAAATAGGTCTTCTTTCCAGAACAATTCCGGATAAACCTCGTAGCAAATATCAAAAATATGTCACAATTAATCAATGAATAAAGGGGAACCTGATGATGAGTCAGGTTCTCCTTTTTTAACCGCACATTTTATGATTATAATTCGTTATACATTATATAGACGATTATTTGGAGCATTTATGAATATTGAAGAAATCTATGACAAGATATATCGCTTCTGTTTTTATAAGGTGAGGAATCAGCAAACCGCTGAGGATATTACACAGGAAGTCTTTTTGCGTTTTCTGAGGAGTGATTATAAGGATGATGGGAGAGAAATAAACTATTTGTATACGATTGCCAGAAATCTTTGCATTGACGAACTGCGAAAACAGTCAGCAGAAGCTTCCCGGAGAGAAACATTATTTAAATTTGAAATGGTAAATACAGATCAAGGCAAACTTGAAAACAGCATGATAAACTCGTTTTATTATGAAGACATTCTATCTAAACTTCCTGAGGGAGATTTAGAGATTTTACTGCTCAGATATGCAAATGATGAATCCATTGCTGACATTTCTAAAGTTTACGGAGTTTCTAGATTTGCTGTTTATCGGAGAATAAAGAAAGCAAAATGTAAATTGAGAGATTTGATTGATGGGAGGGATGAAGATGAGCAGGGATATGAATAACGATATAAAAAGGATGTTCTGTGTTCCGGCTCCGCAGCGTAAGGATGATTTTATCAGAGCACACAGAGAACAGTTTAATTATAACAAGCCAAATACACTTAATATGTTTTTATGTCAGGTGGAATATATAAGTAAGAGTGTGTGGGTATTATCTATAATAGTATTCATATTAGGGGTTGGAATACTTGATATATCTTTAAGGCAAAGAATCGAAATAGTTGCTGCACTTATGCCATTTGTTTCGGGAATTGCAGTATATGATACATTTCGCTCAAGAAGGTATGGAATGTATGAGATGGAATGGGCATCGAAATACTCTCTCAGGCAAATACTGTTTTCAAGAATCATAGTTATAGGAATAGTACATATAGCACTTACTTTAAGTCTTGCCTCATTTATAAGAAGCGATGAAATGGGTTTTGTGAATATCTGTATGGTGATTACCATTCCTTATCTGACATCATCTATCATATGTCTGGAGTTTGAAAGAACTACATTTGGAAGAAATAATCCTTTTGTGTGTCTGATGGTGTCGGCGTTCATATCAGTTTGTATAAAGCTTATGCAGATAAAAATACAGCCTCTGTTTTGGCTTCAGAATAATTATATGATTATCGTTTTAATAGCTTTAGCTTTTATAGAATGTTACGAGTTTAAGAAATTATATCATTTGGAGGAATATGGATGGAACTAAAGGTCGATAGAGTCACAAAGCAATATAGAAATAAAATATCCGTTGACAGAGTCTCGTTATCACTCGGAAAAGGCGTAAATGGACTGCTTGGAGCAAATGGTGCCGGAAAGACTACATTAATGCGAATGATATGTGGGATTCTGCAACCTACAAGTGGTGATATAATTTATGATGGTATCTCTGTTTCAGAAGAGGAGTACAGAAATATTTTGGGGTATCTTCCGCAGGATTTTGGTTATTACCCTGAGTTTACTGGAAAGGATTTTCTTATGTATTTTTCTGCCCTGAAGGGACTTAGTAAGAGTGAGGGGAAAGTCAGGAGTGATGAGCTTCTTGAACTGGTGGGGTTAGAGGATGTAGCAAAGAAAAAAATAAAAACATATTCCGGTGGCATGAAGCAAAGATTGGGAATAGCGCAGTCTTTGATTAATCGACCGGATGTTCTCATTTTAGATGAACCTACTGCGGGGCTTGATCCAAAGGAAAGAGTTAAGTTTCGTGAGTTAATTGATGAGTTAGGTAAGAAGAGTATCGTCCTTCTTTCTACACATATTGTATCGGATGTTGAAAGCATAGCTGACACAATCTTTATGATGAAATTAGGTCAGATAATATGGACGGGATCATGGGATGGATACGACGGAAGCCTGGAGGATTTTTATCTGAAAGAGTTTGGGGAGGAATAAAAGTGAACTTTAAAATCATTTTTCTATACGAGTTTAAGAAGATAATAAAGAGTAAGCTTACAATTGCTACTGTTATATTAGCCGTACTGATTGTGATGTATACGAGCCTTGATATTGGTGGTAATTCTAAAGGTGTGGTAGAGTCCATGAAGGAAATTAATGGCAGGGTGATAGATGATACACTCTTGCAGGAAATGTATTCGTCCATAGATGATTACGGTTCTGAGTGGACAACCGATAATATGAAATATAAAGGACTCGCATCATTTGAGCAAGGTGTAGTTGGACATGAGGTACTATCGAACTATTCGGCTGATGATATATACGAGTTTAGATCCGGTACTCCGCATGACGCATACGATAAAGGTACTATTACCAAAGGAGAACTGAAGTGGTGGGAATCTGAGGAGAATATCGTAAAAACTCCATTTACATATTTTTATCACGGGGATATGTTTTTGCTTGCAAGTGTAATAGGATACATCTGCTTGCTGCTATTATTAGTCTCTTCAATCTCTCTTTCATCTGTGTTCTCCGGCGAAAGAAAAAATAGAACGGATCAGATTATTCTCTGTACTAAAAATGGAAAGAGGGTTATATTTGGAGCAAAAATACTGGCAGGTGTGACCTTCCTTATTTCTTTATATATAGTGTTAATGATAATAGCGTTTATGGTTGTGGCGATTACTAAGGGGCTTGATGGCTGGAAGGCCTGTGTTCAGTTATCATTTCCGTATGCAGCATATCCGTATACCTTTGGAGAATACATTTGCATACAGTTAATCATACTATTATTCGTATCTGTTCTTTTTGCTGTACTTGCAATGGTCTGTTCTCAACTGTTTGGTAAAACTGTAGCTGTTACAGGATTTATGATGGGGCTATTCTTCTTTAGTGGAATTATTACATTCCCGGATAGCTTCCGTATCCCGCAACATATTTTATCGTTGTTTCCAACAGAATTAACAACTATATTTTCGTTATATAGCTTTAGGTTAATTGGATTCGGAACACATTATCTATCTGATTATCAGGCGGCACCGATTATATATATATCAATATCACTACTGATTTTATATATTGGTTATAGGTCTTATCAATGTTATCAGATCAAAGGCAGATGATTGGGGAAATAATAAGGGTTTGGAAAGAACAGCCAAAAGGGTTGCTCTTCAGAAGAAATCCTAAAGTTGAAATAGATTCGACATAGTGTTATTATGGTCGTGGCTCTATTTTGGCTCTAAAAAGTTCAGATACCAGAAAACATAATTCAAAATATGTTCATTAGAGCAATAAAATGGTACAGACACAAATGTGTATAAACGATAATTTCGATGATAGCAATCGAACTCCTATAATGTACACAAGCTCAGAAATGGCTAAAATAGGCGATTTCTGAGCTTTCTTTATACCTTGTGACAATACAATAAAAT
>CACZRU010000256.1 GCA_902783605.1 uncultured Lachnospiraceae bacterium | reverse complement strand
GAGGGAATGAGTACTGAAACATCAACTGTAGCTGGGCCAGATCCTAACCTTATGATGAATGAATCTGGTGAACCAAGTCAAACTGTTGAGCAGATTAATCCGTCTCCATTTGAGAATAAAGAAGGTGAAGATGAGCATGTTCCATACATCAAATGTGACAGCCTGGTACGAATCTTTAAATCAGAGGGTATTGAGGTTATGGCTCTTCAGGGACTTGACCTTGAGATTGAGAAGGGAGAGCTTACAGCAATCATTGGAAAATCTGGTAGCGGAAAGTCCACTCTTCTTAACATGCTGGGAGCACTTGATAAACCGAGCGCTGGTTATGTTGCATACGACGGTGTTAATATTGCGGAGCTTAGCGAGAAGCAGCTGGCTAAATTCCGAAATGACCATATAGGATTTGTATGGCAGAAAAATACCGATAACCTCCTTAATTACTTGACTGCTGTTGAGAATGTCGAGATGCCGCTTCTGTTCTCCAACCTGAGTAAGAAAGAAAAGAGAGAACGGGCAAGAAAAATGCTGGATGCAGTAGGACTTGCCCATAAGGAGAAGAGCTTCCCGATGCAGCTGTCGGGTGGTGAACAGCAGAGAGTTGCTATAGCAACAGCACTTGTAAATGAGCCTGAGCTTCTTCTCATGGATGAGCCTACGGGAGCGGTAGATAGAAAGACATCTATCATGCTTCAGGATCTTTTCAGGGATATAAACAGAAAGCTGGGAATTACAATTATCATTGTTACTCACGATATCAGCCTTGCTGACCGAGTAGACCGAGTCGTAATGATATCAGATGGAAAGATTAGTTCCGAGAGAATTATCAAGGAAGAATATAAGAGGAAGATTGAAGCTGGAGAGACTGTTCTTAAGGAGGAATTGGATAGTGCTGCTGCAGTTGCCGCATCTGGTCTTGGAGCTGGAACCGGAGTATCCTCATCGGAGGATGATTCTCACGAAGAGTTCTCAATTCTTGATAAGGCAGGTCGAGTAAGACTTTCGGCAGAAATGAGAGAAGCGGTCGGAATCGATTCCAACCGAGTTAAGATAGATGTCGTGGATGGAAAGATTGTCATATCTAAGGAATGATCATAATGTGTAAATGGGGACAGGTTCAGAATGCACAAATTGTGAAAAATACTTCACAAAGTGTGCATTCTGGACCTGTCTTCACTTGTATCAAGAAAATGAAGAGAGATTCAGAGCCCTCATATGTATCAAGAAAATGAAGAGAGATTCAGAACCCCTTTTTGTATCCAATAAAGCGTAGAGTGTCTCTAAGTGATAGTGAAGTATATCTATTGTATATAGAATTATCAGTCGAAATAAAATATAATAATTAGTACAGGTCCTCGTAGGAAGGGAAGCAAGCTGAAGCGATCTAAAACAATTTAAAGAAATTATTACAGAAAACAATATAACTATCAGGAGAATATTCATGACAATTAACATGCCTCAGGATGTGAGGTTTATAATAGAGCAACTAAATAATGCTGGCTTTGAAGCCTATGCTGTGGGAGGTTGCGTAAGGGACAGTCTGCTGGGCAGGGAGCCGAATGACTGGGATATCACCACATCGGCAACTCCTTATGAGGTGAAGGATATCTTCAGAAGAACGGTGGATACTGGACTTAAGCACGGAACTGTAACAGTGCTTCTCAAAAAAGAAGGCTATGAGGTTACAACTTTCCGTATCGATGGAGAATATACTGACCACAGACGGCCGGATGGAGTAACATTTACACGGGAACTGTCGGAGGACCTTCTGAGGAGAGACTTTACCATTAATGCCATGGCATATAGTGATAAGACTGGCATCGTTGATCTCTATGGTGGAATTGATGACCTGAATAAGGGGATTATAAGGTGCGTTGGAAATGCGGATGACAGGTTCGATGAAGATGCGCTTAGGATAATGCGTGCGGTAAGGTTTGCTGCACAACTGGGCTTTGAAATTGAGGAGGCGACCAGAGAGGCCGCGAAGAAGCATGCACCGGAACTGGCGAAGGTCAGTGCTGAGAGGATTGAGACGGAGCTGACTAAGCTGCTTGTTTCTCCTCATCCAGAGAAACTTCTAGATATGTATGAGTTGGGAATCACGAAGGAAATCCTTCCGGAATTTGATAGCCTGGTGGAGACTGAGCAGCATAATCCACACCACAGATTTGATGTGGGCAGACACACAATAGAGGTAGTTAAAAATGTACCTCCTACCAAGGTTCTCAGATATTCTGCACTGCTTCATGATGTGGGAAAGCCGGCCTGTAAGACCACGGACGAAAATGGAGTGGACCATTTTAAGGGGCATGCTGTTGTGAGTGAAAAAATGGCTGGAGAGATTCTACGCAGGCTCAAGATGGACAACGATACTATTCGAGATGTTAAGAAGCTGGTGTACTGGCATGATTATGGAATTCAGGGGGTAACTAAGAAAAGCACTCTTCGAAGAATGCTGAACAATATGGGGGCACAGTATTTTGAAAGCTACACGGTAATTCGCAGGGCTGACGTGAAGGGCCAGAGTGATTACATGATGGATAAGAAGCTGGAGATATTAGAGAATACTATAAAGCTCTATAACGAGATAATCGAAGGTGGAGATGCTATTACAATTAAAGATTTAAAACTTACTGGAAATGACCTGATTCAGATGGGGATTCAGCCGGGGCCAGAGCTTGGAAGGATATTAAAGGAACTTCTGGATAAAGTGCTGGATGATCCGGAACTAAACACAAAAGAAAAGCTTATAGAATTAGTGAATCATTAATCAGGCTGGAACATTAAAAGAGGAATATCATATATAGGAATATCATATAGAAGAATTTTAAAAGAAAACAAGGTATACATGGATTTTATAGAATTAGATAGACAAGAACTGAATATTATCTGTGCTCTTTTGGACCTGGCACTTGAACTTTCAACAGAGAATGATATCAGGGCGAGCCTCTCGAGAATCCGAAATTTCTTGAAGAAAGTGGATAACTTCGATGAAAATGTGGATAACTCTGGTGAGATTTCCGAAATAGACCATAAAATGGATTTCAAGAAAGAATATGAGAATGGCCCTGAGAATAGAAAATCAAGTAGAATGCTTTCTAAAAATGATGCTTCTATCGTGAGATATTCTATTAATGTTTATGAAATGCTTCGCCGTGGAAGATATGAAAGCCTGAAGGAAAAATATGGCATAGATATAATGGATGATGTGGATAAGTCCTGGATGAAAAAAGCAGAAGCAATCATTCCAGATGAACTTTATGACGCGGGATATCTCAAACGGCTCAGTAAGAGTCTCAAAAATTCTTTTAAAGAAGTGAAAACTCCTTCAAGAAAGCTATACATCTCGGATCTTCATTTCTTCCATGATAATCTATGTAAGCGTATGGATAATCGTCCTTTCCTGGATCATCAGGAAATGAATGAACACATGATAAAGGTGTGGAATGAAAATGTGACAAAGAAGGATGAGGTGTATATTCTTGGAGACTTCTCCATAGCAAAGGGAAAAGCTACCAATGAAATTCTGTCTCAGCTGGCAGGAAAGAAATATCTAGTAATTGGTAATCATGACTATTTCCTTGAGGACAAGGAATTCGACACATCGCTGTTTCAGTGGATTAAGCCATATGCAGAAATTGGAGATAATGGCAGGAGAGTGGTTCTGTCTCATTACCCGATATTCTGCTATAATGGTCAGTATCGTAAAAAGCCTGATGGGCAGACAATCACATACATGCTGTATGGCCATGTGCATGATACTCATGACGAACAGCTGGTTAATCAGTTTATAGAAATAACAAAGCAGACCAAGGTGATGTCGGAGGGGCTCACTGAACCAGCACCGATACCATGCAACATGATAAACTGCTTCTGTATGTTTTCTGACTACATCCCGCTGACACTGGATGAGTGGATTGTTGTGGATGCTCAGAGAAGAGAGAAGATACGACAGGAAATGCAGTAATATATAATAACAGCAAGAAAAGATATTTAAGATAATATAAAGATAAAAAAATTAAAAGAGCTAAAGAATACCTTACAAAAAGGGGAATGAAATATGAAAGGTTATGATTCATCACAATTTGAAAAATTATCTGTGGCAGTTGATCTTTTGACATTTACAGTTGAGGACAATCGACTTAAGGTTTTGATGATAAAAAGAGACGAAACACCATTTGCCGGGAAGATTGCTCTGCCGGGTGTATTTGTTGGTGTAAATGAGACTCTGGATGCCGCAGCGGTCAGAGGAATCAAGGAAGAGACAGGGCTGAAAAATATCTACTATGAGCAGCTTTATACTTTTGGTGATGTAAAGAGAGATCCAAGAATGAGGATTATCTCCGTGGCATATATGGCACTGGTTCCGGTTGGTCAGCTGGACTATGTGGCAGGCGAAAGAACCAGCGATGCGATGCTGGTAGATGTGGAAGATCTTCTTGCATCCAGAAGGAGCGTGGCCTTCGATCATAAGAAAATCATTGAGTATGGTAGACAGAGGCTTGCTAACAAGGTGGAATATACGGATATAGCATTTCACCTTGTAGGAGAAGAATTTACCCTCCCAGAACTTCAGAAGGTTTATGAAATTCTTCTGGGCAGAGAACTATACAAGGCAAACTTCCGTAAGAAGGTAGCAGACATGATAGAAGAGACAGACTATGTAACAACAGGGCAGGCACACCGTCCAAGCAGATTATACAGAAGGAAGTAAGTGGCAGGGCACTTATCCTGAGGAGAGTTTGTGTTAAAAAGCTTTTCGGTGAACAGTTTTTAGTGAAACTCCGTGAAAAGCTATGCTCGAAAGCAGTGAAGGATTTTTATGAGGAATAAAAACATGAACAATATAGAAAAATATTTTGACGAAAATGGAATTGTTAAGCCAGGAGTTCTTTCAGAGAATCCCTGGCTTAGACTTTTAACAGAGACAGATAACATCTATGTAAATGCGGAGCGAATCAGAAGTGTCAGCAGCATATCCGGCAGGGAAACTGTGGAGTATGTTATGAGAACTCTGGATATCCTGGATGAAATCTGTGATGATAGAAACATTCACGAAATCGTGTCTGAGGTTCTCAAATGGTCCGAAGTCGCAAAGGGTGGTCTTGAGAGTGAAAGAAGTGAGTGGCTGGAAAGAGGTTATCCGCTTGATATTCACAACGAAGCATCGGCGATGATTTACTCTACATATATGGAATCTGGACGAGAAGATTCCAAAAGTTCTAGAGAGAATGTAATATTTTCGCTGATAAAGACACACGGACTTATCGGACAGTGCATCCGTGGAGAAATTCCTGTATCTCATAATAAGTGTCTATATGAGCTGTCGCAAAATACAGAGGAACTAAAGGACATCGACTTTGAAAAACTCTTGATGACTTTAAATGAGTGTATTGTCAGGGCGGTGAGTGACGATATATGGAAGGAAGTCAGTAAGGATGCTCATACACTTATCAGAAGAATTCTTTCTGGAGATATGACTGAGTTCTCACCTAAGTACAGGCTGGAGAAGCTGTGCCCTGCAGAAATAGATATATTTGATGAGGATGCAGTATTTTTCGAGAATAATGTATTTAACCGCTTTGAGCTGTGGTACTTTACATCTGCTCTGGCTTGTTTTGATATGGGACAGATACGGACTATATTTGGCAAGATACTTGAGTATTTTAATTTGGAAGATAATGAACAAAGTCTTTCAGAATCTGGAAGCATATCAAGTATATCACACCTGAATTTTAAACCTCTTGCGGATTCTCTATGGTATGACTACGAGGGAGCAAAGCATATAAATGTCTACAAGAAGAGGATTATTGAGAAGTATCTTCTAGATGCATCGATTCAAAATGTGGATCTTAGCATTGCCGTTAAGAATGGCTCTGCATTTATAGACTTCAAATTCTCTGAAGTCTGTGAGAAACTTATCGATTTCTGTGTTGCTGCTGAGAGGAGCGGACTACTCACCTTTGAGAAGAGTATCATAGTTCTCTATGATATGTTTGGGTTCCGAAGAGACGCATTTGACAGGCTCAATAACGAAGAAAAATATCTGGATACAATGAATAATGTCACAACTAGTACAAAGGACAGCATAATTAGTCATGTAACAGGTGAAACAGTTGTGGATGTTGGCTCCGGCGGTGGAATCCTTCTGGACAGACTTGAGCAGAAGTATCCGGACAAGACGATTATTGGGACGGATATTTCCGCAAATGTGATTGATACCCTTATTCAGAAGAAAAATAAGGAAGGACACAACTGGGATGTTAAGGTGCATAACTTTGTTGAGGGAACCTTTGAACCAGAGGTGGACAGTATAATCTTTTCCTCCATACTTCATGAAATCTATTCTTACACGGAGGGTGAGAAGGGCAGGTTTGATATTGACAGTGTTAAGAATGCACTTAAGTTTGCGTATGACAGTCTCAAACCTGGAGGCAGGATAATTATAAGAGATGGAATTAAGACGGATAGTAGTGAGACGAGAAGAGTGACATTTAAGGATAGAGCAGGTCTGGACTTCTTCAAGAACTACATGAAGGACTTTAAAGGTCTTAAAGATATTCCAGAGGATAAGCGGGTTATCAAAATTGATGAAGACAGCCTTACGGTATCTGGAGACATCAATTTTATTCGTGAATTCATGTACACATATACCTGGGGAAATGAAAGCTATGCCCATGAGGTTCAGGAACAGTTTGGATATTTCACCCTCAGAGAATATAAGAACTATATGGAGGAACTTGGTGCAAAGATCATAAAAGCCGAAGAGTTCTTGGAAGCAGGCTATCCTGATAACCTTGGAAGGTATCTCATCCTAACCGATGAGTCGGGAGAAGAAGTGGAATATCCAGAGTCAAATTGCATCATAGTGGTTGAGAAATAAAAAACCAGTGCGAAACGGGCCGGTTAGGATGGTTCGTGGTGGCTGACAGGTTGAGGTTAATCATCCAGCAAAGAAAAACTTTGCTGGGTGATTTTTATTT
>CACZRU010000255.1 GCA_902783605.1 uncultured Lachnospiraceae bacterium | reverse complement strand
TGATATCAAAGGAGTAAATATGCCAAGAGATAAAACTGAGAATCATGAAAAGATAATAGCGGCAGCTTATGATGAATTTCTTGAATACGGATTTAAGGATGCATCTATGAGAAGGATTGCAGCGGCGTGCGATATGAGCGCTTCCGGACTGTACAAGCATTTCCCAAGTAAGGAGGAGATGTTTGCTGCACTCGTGGATCCTGTTATAGATGGCCTTATGGTACTTTTTCAAGGTGTGGAAGGAGATTACTATGATGATCTTGAAAAAGTGTCTCCAGATGAAATGTGGGTGAGTCAAAGTGAAATGATACAAGCAATGACATACATTTATGATCACCTAAGAGAATTTACATTGATAATATGCAAATCTCAGGGAACCAGATATGAAAACTTCACTCATGATTTATCTGTACTAGAGGAAGATGTGACATTTCGTTATATGAAGGCTCTGAAGAAAAAAGGATATAAGATAAAAAAAGTGGATAGAAAAGAGTTTCATCTTCTGGTTACTTCAAGTATAGAAGCTATTTTTCAGGCAGTTATTCATGGATTTACAAAGAAAGAGGCTATGCATTATGCAAAAACATTGGAAGGATTTTATCTTCCTGCCTGGAAAGCACTGTTTGGCTTAGAGTAAAAAATGCCCCGTGATTGATACGGGGCAATAATTATGCGTGATAGTTAGTTTATTCTAATTATTATTATACTAATATAATTGCTGAGCAATTAAATGAAAATAAGGAGGAAGCTATGACAAGAATGAAGAGGTCAACGATTAGTTGGGTGATGGAGTTTGCCGGAATGAATAAGGCGGCTTACGTAGGGAGCGTGCTAACGGCAATAGTTAGTGTTCTGGCAGGATTTGTTCCATATCTATTCGTTGCAAAAATTGTAAGGGCATTGATAGATGGAGAAAGGGATATGAAGTTCTATCTGATCCAGTGTGGATTTATCACCATATGTTGGATTGTTAATAAGGTTTTTCATGCCATATCCACTACAATGTCACATAAAGCGACATTTGGAGTGCTTGCAGAGATTAGACGAAGGCTTACAAAAAAGATAAGTAAGATGCCACTGGGAGATGTACTGGAGGAGTCATCAGGATCTTATAAGAATATCATAATCGAGCGTGTTGATTCTATAGAGACGACCCTTGCACATATCATTCCTGAGGTTATATCTAACTGTATTGTTCCAATAGGGATTTTCATAATGATGCTTATGGTTGATTGGAGGCTGGCACTCATTTCTCTTATAAGTGTCCCGGTAGGGCTATTCTTCTTCAGTCTCATGATGGCGGGATCAGGTGAAAGCTTTAATAATACAATCGTAAAAACAAAAGCGTTAAATGATACGGCTGTCGAGTATATAAATGGAATTGAAGTGATTAAAGCGTTTGGTAAATCCAAGAGTTCGTATGAAAAATTTGTTGTTGCTGCAAAGGAGGGAGCAGATTGTTTTGTAGAGTGGATGAGAAGGTGTAACCTTTGGCAGAATCTTGCAATGACAATAATGCCGGCTCAGTTGATAACGCTTCTTCCTTTTACTGGATGGTTCTATATGACAGGTCGAGTATCAGGAGCTGATGCATTGATGCTGATAATACTCACCATGGGACTGGTTTCTCCTTTCATGATAGTTTCAGGTCACATGGATAGTATGTCAAAAACGGGAGCAATAATTGATGAGGTTACATCAATCCTTGTAAAGAGAGAATTGGATCGTCCTGAAGTTATGAAGCAGCAGCCAAAAGGAAATGACATTGTTATGACTGATGTTCGCTTTGGATACAAGGATCAGGAGGTACTACATGGTATTGACCTCGCTATCAAAGAGGGAACAGTAAATGCTTTGGTTGGTCCTTCAGGTTCGGGTAAGTCAACAATTGCAAAACTTATCGCTTCTTTCTGGGATGTGGACTCTGGTTCTATAACTCTTGGTGGTGTGGATATAAGAGATATTCCATTAGCTGAGTATAATAAAAATATTGCATATGTTTCACAGGACAATTATCTATTTGATGAAACAGTAATGAATAATATCAGAATGGGTAAACCAAGTGCAACAGACGAAGAGGTTATTCAGGCAGCGAAGGCTTGTGGATGTCACGAATTCATACTGGGTCTGGAACATGGATATGACACCATAGCAGGAGGTGCGGGAGGACATTTATCAGGGGGCGAGAGGCAGAGAATTAGTATTGCAAGAGCAATGCTTAAGAATGCTCCGGTTGTAATATTGGATGAAGCTACAGCTTATACGGACCCTGAAAATGAAGCGCTGGTTCAACGATCTGTTGCTAAGCTTATTTCTGGAAAAACACTTATCGTAATTGCGCACAGACTTTCAACTATTGCAACGGCAGATAACATCATTGTGATAAATGATGGCAGGATTGAAGCAAATGGTACACAGGAAGAACTACTTAACTGTTCGAAGCTTTATAAAGAAATGTGGGATGCGCATATTTCATCCAGAGATTCGGAGGTGGCATAAATGTTAAAAACACTTAAAATATTTTTTGATTTTTGTAATCAGATAAATAGAAAAAAATTGATCAAAGCGATGCTGCTTGGTGTACTTAAAGCAATATTTGCAACACTAAGGATTCCTGCGATAGCCGTTATTCTTCAAGGGATACTTGATAATAATATGTCTATGAAGAATGTATGGACATCACTTGGGATTATGTGTGTATCCCTGACAGGACAGATACTTGTTGGGCTTAAAACCACTATGCTTCAAACTGAAGCAGGATATAATACCTGTTCAGGAAAAAGAATTGAGATAGCAGAGCACCTTAGATATCTTCCTATGGGATTCTTTAATTCAAACAGCTTGGGAAGAATTACAAATATAACTACAAATACCATGGAACAGTTGGCGGATGTGGCGACTCTTGTGGTAATGATGACTACTCAGGGGATTATAACAACAGGAGTAATATTCCTGTTTATCCTCGTGTTTGATTTTAGAATCGCATTAATCGTACTCGTAGGAATATCACTTTTTACATTCTTTAATTCCATGATGCAGAATGCAACTCGCCCTGCAGCTCCAAAAGTATCTAAAGCTGGTGAGGCACTTGTAAGTTCTGTTATTGAATATGTTCAAGGAATTGCAGAAGTTAAGAATTTTAACCTTACGGATAAGACAGCGAAGAAGCTTGAAAAAACAATAGTTGATAAACAGATTGCAGAAACAAATCTTGAGTTTACTGTTATTCCGTATATGTGCCTGCAAGGTATCACAACTAAGCTCACTGGTGTTGTAATGTGTCTTGCATCTGTATATTTCTATCTGACCGGATCAATGCCACTCCTGCATGCAGTCCTTATGGTTATCAGTTCGTTTATGGTATATGAGAGCCTAGATCTTATGGGTGGATTTTCTGCGCTTATGAGAAATGTAAATATAATCGTCAGTCAGGCAAATGAGGTTTTAGCACTTCCACCTATGGATATTGATGGAGCAGAAATCGAGCCTGAGGGAATGGATATAGAACTTAGAAATGTAACATTTAGTTATGATAATAGAAAGATTATTGATGATGTGAGTGTGAAGATTCCAGAAAAGACAACGACTGCAATTGTTGGACCATCCGGTGGTGGAAAGACAACTCTTACAAATCTTATGGCAAGGTTCTGGGATGTAAAAGGAGGCGAAGTACTCTTAGGAGGTCATAATGTTAAAGAATATAGCTTTGATAGTTTAATGAAGAATTTCAGCTTTGTATTCCAGAGGGTTTATCTTTTTGAGGATACCATAGCAAACAATATAAGGTTTGGTAATCCGGATGCATCAATAGAACAGGTTATAGATGCGGCCAAGAAAGCCAGATGCCATGACTTTATAATGTCTCTTCCTGATGGTTATGATACTGTAATTGGAGAGGGCGGTGCTTCGCTTTCGGGTGGTGAGAAACAGCGTATATCTATTGCAAGAGCAATTATGAAAAACAGCCCTGTTATAATTCTTGATGAAGCAACAGCAAATGTGGATCCAGAGAATGAGGCGGAGCTTACTCATGCTATCGAAGAGCTCACAAAAGATAAAACAATAATCATGATTGCCCACAGGTTAAAGACAGTAAGAAATGCAGATCAGATTCTTGTTTTGGATAATGGTAAAATTGTTCAGAAGGGAACGCATCAGGAACTGGCAGCAAAGGATGGGATTTATAAAAACTTCATATCCGATAGAAAAGAAGCTGTTTCCTGGAAGATAGCTTAAAAAAATAAAGATGGCAACTTAGATGATCGGTCTAAGTTGTCATTTTTTTTGCTTGCATTTTATTTTTATTTCTGTATAATTGCGTATTGAAACACTGTTTCAATTAGATATAACTAAAACTGATTAAGGAGGACTAATATATTGAAAAAGAAAAGCAATATGCCGTTTCTTTTTAAGGCTATGGGCGGATTTAAGATAACCATGGTGCTGAGTATCATAATGGCGATATTCTCCGCTATAATGGCAATTTATGCATACACCTATGTATATAATCTTACAGAGGAAATTGTTGGAAAGCTTCCGGACTATACTTCGGTGAATGGTGATCTTATTAAGAGCTATGGAAAATCCATAGTGTTTATGATATGCGGTGGATATGGAATGTACGGAATCTCTCTTTTGTTCTCGCACATCACAGCATTTAATACAGCAGCCAGATTGAAGAGAATGCTGATAAGTCACATTGGTAAGCTTCCTGGCGGATATCATGATACGAATCCCAGCGGAAGTGTGAGGAAGATTATTGAGAAAAATACAGATTTAACAGAAACGCTTATTGCACACCAGATTCCAAATACAACAATGTCAATAGTGCTTCCAATTGCATTTATCGTATTCATGTTTCGCTACAATATACTCCTTTCTGTTGCGTGTATTATTCCGGTAATAATTGGCTTTGCACTTCTGATGATGATCATGATGGGAAATGGTAGTGATTTTGTAAGGAAATATCAGATTGCCCAAAAGGATATGTCAAATGCAGCTGTTGAATATGTAAGAGGTATTCCGGTTATGAAGACATTTGGACAGACAGCGGATTCATTTAGCAGGTACAAAACTTCTGTCGATGGATTCTGTGAATATGTATATAAATTCGCTATTTCCATGATGACCGCGGACAGTCTCTATAACACAGCAATCAATTCCGTATTCTATGCTCTTGTACCTGCGGCAATGATCGCATTTAACAAGAGTAATGGATCACTTAAGGTTATTTGTTCTTTTGTATTCTTTGCTTCAATCATTCCTTTGGAGGTTACTATTTTGAAGAGGATAATGAGTAATTCCTCGGAAAGTATAATCGTGGATGAAGCCATGGGTACGCTTAAGGAACTTATGAATGAAAAACCTATGGAATATAAGGGGAACGCTGTTCCGGAGAATTACAACTATAGTTTTGAAAATGTATCTTTCAGATATGCTGATGATCTGCCTCTTGCACTTGATGGTGTAAACATTTCCATGAAGGAAGGAGAGGTTACTGCGCTTGTGGGAATGTCAGGTGGTGGTAAGAGTACCATAGCCAGTCTTGCAGCCAGAATGAGAGATGTTACGGATGGAAGGATCCTGCTGGGTGGAGTTGATATAAGAGACATATCAGAACAGAAATTAAATGAATGTATTAGTTTCGTGTTTCAGGAGAGTACTCTTCTTAAAATGAGTATTGCAGATAATGTGGCTCTCTATAAGAAGGATGCCAGTCGGGAAGAGATACTAGAGGCTCTTCGTCTGGCGCAGTGTGGGGATATTCTGGAAAAACTGCCTGATGGGATAGATACCATGTATGGAAGTAAGGGAGTATATCTATCCGGTGGAGAAGTTCAGAGAATCGCCATTGCAAGAGCTATCCTTAAGGATGCTCCAGTGATAATACTGGATGAGGCCACTGCATTTGCTGATGCGGAAAATGAGTATCTTATCAGAAAGGCATTTAATGAACTGCTAAAGAATAAGACGGTCATTATGATTGCTCACAGAATGTCGACTATTAAAGATGCTGATAATATATTGGTTATTGATAACGGAAAGGTTATAGAAGAAGGCAGGCATGATGATCTTATGGCATCAGGTGGAAAATACTTTGCAATGTATAGTGAGTACAGCAAGGCGGTGAACTGGAAGGTTAGCAGGAGGGATAGTAGAAAGGATAGTAAAAATGTTAGCAGCGAGGAGGTGGCAGCATGCTGAAGTGTTTAAAGTATATGACTCCGAAAGGTAAAAAATCAGTTATTGGAGCATCTCTCTGGCTTGCAATATTTCAGTTGGCTTGTATGCTGCCTCTTATCATTATAGTTCATGTTTTTTCAAGGATGATAAACAGCTATCAGGCAGGAGTGGAAGGGGATTTTAATTTCCCTGTTTATATTGCTGCAGGAACTGTAATGATCCTTGTAATGTATTTCTGCTACAGAAAAATGTATAAGATGAAATATCTTAGTGCAGCAAAGGAAAATATGATGCTTCGAATGGGAGTGGCGGATAAGCTTCGCCGTCTTCCGGAAAGCTATCTGTCGAAACATGACCTGAGTGATCTTACTTCGACTGTAATGGATGATATTGGTACAATTGAAGGAGTTCTGGCAAATCAGCTTACAGAAATGATTGGAGGATTTACAGGTGTTGGAATAACTCTTATTGTGATGTATTTCATCAATGTAAAAATGGCATTAGTGCTAACCATAGTGATTCCATTTGTAGTTATAAGTATGGGACTCAGCGATACTGTTTCCGGTAAAACTCATATGAAAAATCGAATGACAAAGGTGGCAATATCTGATGGAATACAGGAATATCTGGAGAATATTAAAGTACTGAAGATATCTGGAAATATTGAGAATTATCAGAAGGGCATCAGCAGAAAGATGCGTAAGCTGATTCCAGGACTTGTGCTGTTTGAGTTCCTTTCCGGAATGTGTGTTTCCCTGGCTTACAATTTCCTCAGAATGGGAATAGGAATTGTTTCCATATATGGAATTGGTTTATATATGAAGGGCGAGCTGAGTGTAACTGAGTATATTACATTCGTTCTGGTGGCAGTATGGATTTATGAACCACTATCCTATACATGTGAATATCTGGGAGCGGTTATCGCTTCTAAGGTTGCAGCAACAAGAATTGAAAACATTATGGAGCAGCAGGAACAGCAGGGAAGAAGTGATGTTGATATCCTGAATCACGATATTGAATTTAGTGATGTGAGATTCTCTTATAATGGAAATGAAGAGGTTCTGAGGGGTATAAGTTTTACTGCAGAGCAGGGAGAATATACAGCACTTGTTGGTGCGTCCGGAAGTGGAAAGAGTACCATCGCAAAATTGGCTGCCAGGTTATGGGATATAAATTCGGGAAGCATCAAAGTTGGTGGCGAGGAAATCTCTTCAGTGGCTCCGGAAGAACTGTTTAAACATTTTTCAATTGTTTTCCAGGATGTAACCTTGTTTAATGACACGATATATAATAATATTCTAATTGGAAATAAAAATGCTACCCGTGAGGAAGTTTTAAAGGCTGCTGAAATGGCAGAATGTATGCCTTTTATTGAGAAGCTGCCGGATGGGATTGATACAGTGATCGGAGAAAATGGACATACACTTTCAGGCGGTGAACGCCAAAGACTTTCTATAGCCAGAGCATTTCTAAAGAATGCACCGATAGTTCTTCTGGATGAAAGTACAGCATCTGTTGATCCGGAAACTGAGACTAAGATACAGACAGCCATCGAGAAGCTGACTCGCGGTAGGACGGTTCTTATGATTGCCCACAGACTCCGTTCTATTGTGGGATGTGATAAGATTGTGGTATTAGATTCAGGAAAGGTGGCAGGAGTTGGTACTCACGAGGAACTTATGGAGAACTGTAGTGAGTATAGTAAACTCTACAGACTTCAATGCGAGACTGAGATGATGTGAGGGCAACAGCCCGAAGAATCTTATAAACGAGGATGATATATGCCAAGAAGAATAGAAGGAGTAACAGAAAAACTAATTGATGCGGCAAGGCAGGAGTTTCTGGATAAGGGCTTTGAGGGGGCGTCAATAAGAACTATTGCCGCAGCAGCAGAAACGAGTCCGAGAGCGGTCTATACAAGGTTCGAGAATAAGGAGGCCTTGTTTATGGCTGTAATAAATCCGGTATATGAGGGATTTATGGATATCTTTAAAGAGGATAAAAAGGTTTATTGGGAAGAAGGGAAAAAGAAAACTCCCAGTATCACTCCTGAAGAATTCTATGTAAATTATCTGAAATATGCCTACGCACATAAGGAAGACTTTCTGCTTCTTCTGACCGGCTCAAAAGGAACTAAGTATGAAAGATTTACTAGAGAATTGGCAGAGTTGGACATACAGGAACTGAAGAAAAATATTAAAGGAATCAAGAAGAAATCCTTAAAGCTTTTTGTGGAGAATATAACCTACTCATTTTA
>CACZRU010000254.1 GCA_902783605.1 uncultured Lachnospiraceae bacterium | reverse complement strand
GATGAAGACACCGAGTATGTACTGCATGAATAATATGTAATTGGGGACATGTCCAAAATCCGCATTTTGTGAATGTTTATTCACAAGGCGTGCAAAATGGAACTGTCCCCATTTACACATTTTATGGTATAATGGCATGAGTGTTCGTAAGAAACGGAACAATCAGTGTGTCAACTAATATCACTAGATATCTGAATAAGAGATCAGATAAAGAGAAATAAAGAGAACTGTAAAGAGAATTATAGAGAAATATATGGAAGAAAGATTTGAATTTATCGCCCCTTGTCATTTCGGCCTGGAGGCAGTACTGAAAAATGAAATAAAGAATCTGGGCTATGATATTGTCGAGGTTGAAGATGGCAGGGTGACTTTCGCGGGACCTGCCTCTGCTATTGCCAGAGCGAATATCTGGATCAGGACCAGTGAGAGAATACTTCTTAAGTGTGCACAGTTTAAGGCGGTAACTTTTGATGAACTGTATGAGGGTATTAAGAAGATTCCATGGGCAAGGATTATCCCTAGAGATGGAAGGTTCTGGGTGACAAAGGCGACAACTAATAAGTCTAAGCTTTTCAGTGAGACATCGATTCAGTCCATTGCAAAGAAGGCTATGGTTGAAAGTATGTCCAGTACATATCATATAAATCGTTTTACGGAGGATGGGGATGACTATCCTGTTCGTATTTTTATTAAGAAGGATATAGTGACGGTTGGGCTTGATACGACTGGAACATCTCTTCATAAGAGGGGATACAGACAGCTGGTGGGAAAGGCGCCTATATCTGAGACTCTGGCAGCTGCGCTAATTATGCTGACCCCATGGAAGGCTGACAGACTGCTGGTAGATCCCTTCTGTGGAAGTGGTACATTTCCTATTGAAGCGGCGATGATCGGGGCGAATATTGCTCCGGGTGTGAACCGTGATTTTACTTCTTCAACCTGGGAGAAGATTATAGATAAGAAGACCTGGTATGCTGCTTACGACGAGGCGAGGTCACTGGAAAAGACGGATGTACAGATGCATATTCAGGGATATGACCTGGACTCTCAGATCGTAAAATGTGCCATGCAAAATGCAGAGGATGCAGGTGTGGCGGAGTATATTCATTTCCAGGCAAGACCTGTGAGGGAACTGAGCAGTCCGAAGTCATACGGGTTTATAATTACCAATCCTCCATACGGAGAGAGACTTGAGGATAAGGAGGCGCTTCCGGAGCTCTATACAACAATAGGTGAGAGATTTAAAGCTTTGGACAATTGGTCCATGTTCCTCATAACTTCCTACGAGGAGGCGGAGAAGTACATCGGTCGAAAGGCTGACAAGAATAGAAAAATTTATAATGGAATGATTAAGTCGTACTTCTATCAGTTCATGGGTGCGAAGCCACCAAAGAGATAGAGAACTGAGAAAAGTCTGAAATAAGTTAAGAAGAAAAAAGTTTGATAAAAGCTAAGAAAGAAAAGCTAAGAAATAGAATTCATATAAATTTAAAAGTATGAGGTTCGGTACATGAAGAAACTGATTCTTGTGCTTCTCATCATTGGACTTGGTGTGATGATATTCCTACGCTGGCCGAGGGAACTGCCTACTGAGATGAAGGAGAGTCCTGAGCTGGAAGAATCGCTGGATAGGCTGGTTCAGACCAGAATCAGCGACCTGAAGGAAAATGGCATTGATGTCCTGGTTGAGGGGAAAAGCATCAGACAATTTAATTATGATGTATGCATTGACGAGGATGCAAAGCTTCTGGTTCAGGACAGCTTTCTTGAGGATATTATGGGCTGTTCTGTGCTTGTCTATAGCGATGGAAGAACAGAGGTGGACAGAGCGGAGGCGGAAATATCATTTGCAGCTTCTGAACTGAAGGATCTTATTCCGATATCAGATAGTCTGGACAAACTGAATTATACAGTCAGTTACAACATGGTTAAGGGCACTGTGAATTTCACCAATACTGATGGTGGAAAAAATCTTCCGGTAAAATATGACATGAGGGAGAAAGACAGGGTGACTCCGGTCAGAGATCAGGAAACCTATGGAACCTGCTGGGCCTTTGCTTCTCTCGGTGCACTGGAAACAGTGACCATGCCTGGGGAGGAGAATATATATTCGGTGGACCACATGTCCATGAATAATGGATTTACGCTCGACCTCAGTGAGGGTGGAGAACACACCATGAGTATGGCGTATCTTGCTTCCTGGAATGGTCCGGTGCTCGAAGAAAGTGATGTCTATGGTGACGGAGAAACGGATTCGAAGCTTTCGGCAGTGAAGCACCTTAAAGAGGCAATCATTATAAATGAGAAGGATGACGACAGGATAAAGAATGCTGTTTTCAAGTACGGTGGAGTTGAAACTTCGATTCACATGGAAATGACTTACGGTGCCTATAAGTCGGAGTATTATAATTCGGACACCAGCAGTTATTACTATACGGGTGACGGTGCTCCGAATCACGATCTGGTAATTGTAGGATGGGATGATAATTTCTCGAAGGATAACTTCAGCACTCCACCATCGAAGGATGGAGCGTATATCTGCAAGAACAGCTGGGGAACCGGCTTCGGTGACGAGGGGTACTTTTATGTTTCTTATGAGGATAAAAATATCTGTCAGAAGTCGATAGTTTATACGAAGCTGGAGGATACAGACAACTACGATAATATCTATCAGGCTGACCTTCTGGGCTGGGTTGGACAGATGGGATTCAGCGATGAAAAGGCCTACTTTGCAAATGTGTATACTGCCGAGGATGATGAGACACTTAAGGCTGTTTCATTTTATGCAACTGGGGCTAATACTAAGTTCAGTGTTTTCATAGTTGAACAGTACGAGGATGAGAAGTCTCTGAATGGTGGTCGCAAGGAGATTGGCCAGGGGGAGACCAGATATGCAGGGTATTATACAGTTGACCTGAATAAAGAAATAAATCTCGAAAAGGGTCAAAAGTATGCTATTATAATGAGTGTGGAAACTCCGGGAAGTGAACGGCCGATTGCTATAGAATGCGATGGTGGTGAAAGAACCCAGAATCTGGACCTGACAGACGGCGAGGGCTACATTAGCCTGTATGGTGAGGTTTGGTACAGTGCAGAGGAGTCAGACGCAAATGTGTGCCTGAAGGCATTTACAGATGACAGATAAGATTAGTGTTATAAATTTTATAAATTATATTTATAAGGAGTCAGAAAATGAGTGACACAAAGAAACTAATATTTGCTACAGAAAATCCAGGAAAGCTGAGGGAGATAAAGGCAATCTTAGGTGATCTTGGTTATGAGATTCTTTCCATGAAGGAAGCTGGAATTGATATTGAGATAGTTGAGGATGGGGAAACATTTCAGGATAATGCTCTGATTAAGGCAAAGGCTGTATGTAAGGCTAGTGGGCATCTTGCGTTGGCTGATGATTCCGGACTTGAGGTTGATGCGATGGACAAAGCACCTGGAGTTTACTCTGCAAGATGGATGGGAAGAGATACTTCTTATGATGTTAAGAATCAGGCTATCATTGATAATCTCAAGGGAGTTCCAGACGAGGAAAGAACAGCAAGATTCGTATGTGCCTGCGCAGCAGTATTTCCAAGTGGTGATGAATTTGTGATTACACAGACTATGGAAGGCCGTATCGGATACGAGATAGCTGGAGCAAATGGTTTCGGTTATGATCCTATCTTCTATCTTCCTGAGTATGGCAAGACATCGGCTGAAATCAGTCCAGAGGAGAAGAATGCCATCAGTCACAGAGGCAAAGCTCTCAGAAAGATGGCTGAAATGATTAAGAAAGTGGACGGACTTACAGAAGAATAATAGAAGAGTAATAGAAGAGAGATAAAGAGCAATAAAAGATTTATGATAAAGAAAGTTCTAATAGTAAGCGATTCCCATGGGAAGAGTTCGAATGTGAAAATTGCTATTGATAGAGAGTATCCTGACATGCTGATCCATCTGGGGGATATAGAGGATGAACCTGACAAAATCCGCAGGTGGCTGGATGAGGCTGCAGAGAAGTATAACAGTCATTTGACCTCAAAAGACTCGGAATCGAGAATATCTCTTCCGGTACCTGCAATATTTATTCAGGGGAATTGTGATAGGTACGGTGATTATAAGAAGGAGCTGAAACAGGTATCTGTTTTCAAACTGAACGGACATAAATTCTTCTGCAGTCATGGACATATTCAGGGGGTGAACATGGGACTGACCAATCTCATGTACACGGCGCTGGAGAATGACTGTGATATAGCGATGTATGGACATACACATGTTCCATTTGATGAATCATTTGGAGAAGAAGAGGAGAACCGTGTACGAATACTTAACCCTGGAAGTATTTCTCTTCCGCGTGGAGGAAGAAGAAAGAGCTACATGGTGATGACTTTCTTTGAGGAAGGCTTTGAAGTGGAACTGAAAGAGCTGTAAAATCATAAAAACTTAAAAAATATTAAAGATGTAAAGACAGTAGAGCAGTAAATCTATAAAACAATAATAGTAGTAAATATAGTTGTTAGGAAAAGAATATGGAATATGTAAATCAACTGATTTCAAATAAAATACTGGTGGGAGGGCTTATAGGATGGGCCTCGGCTCAGATTCTTAAGACTATCATCTTCCTGCTGGTTAATAAAAAACTCCAGCTGGAGCGGCTTTTTGGTGATGGTGGAATGCCAAGCGGTCACTCGGCGACTGTATCAGCGATGGCACTGCTGACAGGTTATGAATGTGGATTTAATTCTGCACTCTTTGCTGTAGCAACCATTGTGGCAATAGTGGTAATGCATGATGCCATGGGTGTAAGGCTGGAGACAGGAAAACAGGCTAAGGTTATAAATGAGATGACAGAGTTCCTGGAAAAACTCAGTGGAACAGATCTTTCTAATGAGGAAAAGCTGAAGGAGTTCGTTGGTCATACACCACTCCAGGTAGTTATGGGAAGTATACTAGGAATAATTGTAGCGCTTGTGTTACATTTTGCTTTTTAAAGAAAGGGTATGAAGGTGAAAGTATTATCTAAAGTAAAGAAGCTTCTTGCAACAGCATTATCCGCTATGTTGGTGATTACGGCAGTTGGACTCCTGCCAATGGGAGTTGCAAATGTGGAGGCTGCTGGAGAGACGATTAATGCATCTGATGCAAGCTTCAAAGGCGTGCTTGCAGAAGCTGGCAAGGGTAAGGTTACGATCAACATGGATACTTCCAAAAGTATCGATGCACTCTTTGGTGACGACATAGTGATTAAGGGTTCTGGTACTCTTACAATTCGTCAGACGATCTATGTGAATAGTCTTACAATAGAGAGTGGCGCAAATGTTGTTGTTAAGGGCGAGGAGCTGGGAAGTGATTATAATCCTGCTGTTCAATGCGAATGGGGAGGTTCCATGACTATAAATGGAACGCTTACAGTTACTTCGACGATAGCTGGACTAAGATGCAGGGGCCCTCTTAGTGTTTCAGGAACACTTGATGTAAGTTCTGTTGTTGATGCAGTTGTATGTGACGATAGCATTACTGTAAATGGTGGAACACTGAAGGCAAAAATGTCTCTCGCAAATGACGCAGATCCGCTATATGGTACTGTCGTTGTGAAAGATGGATGCAAGATCAATATGACCGGCGGTGTTTCTGTTCAGGGGTCAAATGACATTTCTTTAGGAAATGTTGTGGCTGAGGAAGGCAAATACCTCACCTACCTAAACGAAGATGGAAGTTATGTACTGAGCGTAACAATCAAGAAGGGTGCGACAGAGCATGGGACAGATGATTCGGGTTCTGGGTCAGGTTCATCAGGTTCTGGTTCGGGTTCATCAGGTGGTTCATCCTCAGGAGCACCTAAGTATAGTAATGAATGGGTAAATGGCAAATGGTATGATGCAAGCGGAAATCAGACATACACTGGTACTCTTTCTTGGAAGAGCGATGCATCAGGCTGGTGGGTTGAAGACTCTGATGGCTGGTATCCATGGAGCCAGTGGCAGAAAATAGATGGAAAATGGTATTACTTTGATGCAAGTGGTTATATGGCATCAAATGAGTGGAGAGATGGTTACTGGCTTGGATCTGATGGTTCAATAAGCTATGACGGAGTTCTTTCCTGGAAGAGTGATGCATCAGGCTGGTGGGTTGAAGACAGTGCAGGCTGGTACCCAGTCAGTCAGTGGCAGAAGATAAATGGTTCCTGGTACTACTTTGGCGGTGATGGCTACATGGTTACAAATAACTATGTAGATGGTTATTGGCTTGGAGCAGATGGGGCCTGCTGGTAGAAAATTTGAGACTTGATAATTTGAGCCTCGGATTTTGAATTGATGTAGTTTTGAGTTTTGTGAAGAATATAAGAAAGTCACTGGTAGTTGATATCAGTGGCTTCTTTATGTAAGTGGCGTTTCTAAGATTGAGATATTTACGTAAGAAGTTGGATGATCCGTATGTCGCTTCTTAGTAGAATAAGAAAAATAAAAGAAAAAGGAAATATAGCATGAAGATTGGTAGCAGAGAATTTGATATGGAGACAAATCATACGTTCGTTATGGGGATTTTGAATGTGACGCCTGACTCATTTTCAGACGGTGGTAACTTTATTAATCCTGATGATGCCCTGAGGCATGTGGAGCGAATGGTAGACGAGGGAGCGGATATAATTGATGTAGGTGGAGAGAGTACGAGGCCTGGTCATGAGCAGATTCCTGAGGAGGAAGAGATTAATAGAGTCTGTGGCGTAATTTCGGCGGTGAAGGATCATTTTGATATACCAGTTTCAATTGATACTTACAAGGCACCTGTTGCAGATGCTGCAGTAAGGGCAGGGGCAGATCTGATAAATGATATCTGGGGCCTTCAGTATGATGTATATAATAAAGATGAAAATGCAGAGAGATATTCGGGCCACAACATGGCAAAGGTGGTTGTAACGCATGATGTACCGATCATTTTGATGCACAATGATAATCTTGGCAGAAGTCTTGAGGGGAGAAATGATGAACTGTTAGCTGATTTTCTTAGAGCGAATGGATGCTATGAGGCACCAGAGCTTATCAGGACATATATAGTTGATGAGGAGCATCTGATAGGAAATCTTTCAAAATATCATTCTACGAAGATGCTTCATTCTGCAGAAGAAGAAAATGTTGTTGACCGTGTTATAACCGGACTTACGGTTGCTGTTGGAATCGCCCGTTCTGAAGGAATCAGCAGAGATAAGATAATCCTTGATCCTGGTGTGGGATTTGCTAAGACTCAGCGTGAGAATCTAATAGTACTGGATAATCTGGAGAAGATTAGGGCGAGTGAGGGCTTCCCGATGCTGCTGGCTGCTTCAAGAAAGTCCGTGATCGGAAATGTACTTGAACTCCCGACCGATGAAAGAGAAGAGGGAACCCTTGTTACAACGGTTCTTGCGGCAAATGCGGGATACAGTATGGTGAGAGTTCATGATGTAGAGAAGAATGTCCGTGCAATAAGAATGCTGGAGGCAGTGCGGAACGGGTGAGACATTTTTCTCATGTTATTTGAGAATACTGCTTCGCAGTATTCATCAAAAAGGACAGCAAAAGATGATAGCAAGCTATCATTTTGCTGTCCTTTTTGATGAACTGTGAATAGTTTCCTATTGTACAAAATGTATATATGAAGAAATACTCATATTTCTGTATGGAGAAAAAATACAAGTTTTTAAGCGCGTTTTAGACAATAGTTACAAAATTGGCAAAAGGCAAAAATGGCCGTTTTTTGTGCACATCTCACAAAAAATCGTAAAAAGTGGATTTTTCGAACGAGGTTAGCATTTTTTGCAAAGTGAATAGCAATTTTTGTTAAGCATTTATTTTTTTTTGGTGTTAAACTCCGTCTCGAAAATTTAAAAGGGAAAAACAAAGAGGAGGAAATGAGTTATGAAAAAGAGTATTGTGAAAAAGTTAGGTATTATGATTTTAGCAGGTGTATTAATGGTATCTGCTGCAGGATGTGGAAAGAATGAAACAGCTTCTAAGGATGCTGGAAATGTAGTTGCTTCAGACGGAGAGATGTTCGCTGCTGACGATCTCAGTGCTGGACAGGTTAAGCTTCTTGGTAAGGTATACGAAGTTCCAGTAGATTATTCAAAGGTTTCAAAGAAGCTTACACTTAGAGATGAGATGACAGAGCAGTTCAATGTAAAGGTCGCTCCAAAGAGTACACTCTCAAATGTTTACCTTGATGTTTATAACAAAGAGAATTCACATGTTGTAGTAAGTCTTACAAACAACAGAAACGAAGAGGATTATCCAAAGGCTTGCCAGATTACAGCAATTACAGCTGATTCAAACTATGCAGATGGAAGTGTTATCACTCTTCCAGGCGATGTAACACTCGGAACTTCAGCATATGATATAACAGGAAAGTATGGTGAGCCAGATACTTCTATCGACAGCAAGGATGGATTCACATACATCTATGAAAAGGGATCACTTACATATACATTTGATTTCTTAAAGGATGCTGAAGGCGTTTCAAAGATTACTATTGAGAGCAAGTAATAGAAAATAAGCAATAAAGAAACGCAGATTAACTACGCTAGTTTTTATATCATACCCCAACTTAATATAGATAGTGTATTTAGGAGCAGGTCCATTTTGCAGATGCAATTTGGACCTGTTTCTTTTGAATTTGAAAATCATTTTCAAATTACTTGACAAATGGATGGAATATGTGTAAAATGAAAATCGTTTTCAAATTCAAATCGAAAATCGTTTTCAAATTCAAATCGAAAATCATTTTCATTTTCGGCTTTGAAGTAGCCGTGATATACCGAAGGAAAAATATGAATATTAAAAGAGGAAGAAACAATGACAATTACTCCACAGAGCAAATCACAATATAAGACCTGGCAGAAGGCTGAGATAACTGCATATTTGCTCAGTATGGCTGGTGAGCATGTGACAGTGAATGATATCTGCCAGCATTTTGAGAAGAAGGGTAAGCCGATTGGTGTTACAACCGTATATCGTCAGCTGGATAAGCTGGTGGCGGAGGGAGTGGTCAATAAGTACACTCTGGATTCTAGCAGTTCAGCCTGCTACGAATATGTTGATACTGATCATCACAGTGATGGTGTGACAAATTGTTATCACTGCAAATGTGACAGATGCGGAAAGCTGATCCACCTTCATTGTGAGGAGATTGAGGAGTTGATAAAGCATATTGAGGCAGATCACAGCTTTGTTATAAATCCAAGAAGAATGGTTTTTTATGGTGTCTGCGATGACTGCAAGGGCCTTGTGGGTGCTGAGGGGGGTATGACAAATGCGTAAATTATTGGGGGTAATCCTTGGACTGTTTCTTATAGCTGTCATATTCTTTTCTATGTTGTTTATCTCCATGGAGATGGGGCATCATGACTGCTCTGGTGAAGAATGTCCTGTCTGTAGAGCGCTGGAGGAGTGTATAAATAATCTGAGGAGCTTTGGAACTGCATGCGTGATAGCTGTGGCGGTCTGTGTGTTACTTCCTTATATAGTAGAAAAAATTCAGAAGCATATCGAGGAAGTAATGAAGCTTAATCTTATATCAGAAAGAGTGAGACTAAATTATTGATTGTGATTCAGAAAATGGATTGCGAAAGTTTTGAAAAAAATAGAGCAATCAATATGTTATAAGATGTCAAAAGGTGCTTTTACACTGGCATAATAAAATATAAAAAATATGAAAGAGGAAAAAATGAGAAATAGATTTATAGATATAGTAAATAATAATGTGATAAATAAGAAGAATTGCAAGAGATTTATTTCATTTGTAATGATAGGTGCAATGGCGCTGGGACTTACTGCTTGTGGTTCCGGAAACGGCACAAATGTGGATGCTTCATCTGAAGGTTCATCTGAAGGGAAGCTTCAGGTTGTGACTACTATCTTCCCGGAATATGACTGGGTAAGAGAGATTGTTGGCCAGGGCGCGAATAGTGTTGATAAGAGTGCTGCCGACAAGGTTGAGGTATCTATGCTTCTGGATAATGGAGTGGATCTTCACAGCTTTCAGCCGACTGCAGCTGACATAGCAAAGATATCAACCTGCGATGTATTTATATATGTTGGTGGAGAGTCAGATGCATGGGTTGATGATGCACTGAAGGAAGCTACAAATAAGGATATGGTAGTTATTGATCTTCTGGATGTTCTTGGCGACGAGGTTAAGGAAGAAGAGGTTGTTGAGGGCATGGAGGCAGAAGAGGAAGATGAGGAAGAGATAGAAGCTGAGGTTGAGGGGAAGTCTGATGAAAAGTCTGATGAGGATTCTGAAGATGCAGAAACTGAGGAAATCACAGGAAATACAACAGGACCTCAGAAATCTTCAGAGGACGGCCCTTCTGCTGTAACGGATGTAAATGACAGGCCTGATGAATCACAGGGACCAAAAGGAGAGTCTTCTGAGGGGCCAGAAGGCGTTGAAAATGCTGGTGGTCCAAATTCTCCTGCAGTAACTGTTGAACCTGGATTCCAGGATGAGGGCGGACTTGAAGAAGACATTGAAGAAGAATCTGAAATTGAAACAGAAGATAAAGAGACAGAAGAGTCTGAGTCGGCTGGTGAAGGCGAGGCTGACGAAGTAGAAGAGGAAGATCATGAGGATGGCGATGGACATCATCACGAAGAAGGTGAAATAGAGTACGACGAGCATGTGTGGCTTTCTCTCAAGGATGCTCAGGTGCTGACACAGAGTATTACTGATTCACTTTGTGCAAAGGATCCTGACAATGCTGATGCATACAAGGCAAATGCTGATGCTTACAAGGAGAAGCTTGCTGCTCTTGATTCTGATTACCAGACAGCTGTAGATAATGGGAAGGTTGATACAATTCTCTTTGGAGACAGATTCCCATTTAGATATATGGTAGATGATTATGGAATTAATTACTATGCTGCATTTGTTGGATGCTCAGCAGAGACAGAAGCTAGCTTTGAGACAATCATTTTCCTAGCTGGCAAGGTGGATGAACTGGGGCTTCCGGCTATCTGTACGATCGAGAAAAGTGATCAAAAGATTGCAGATACAGTTAAGAAGAACACTGAGGGACAGGATCAGGAGATTCTAACTATGAATTCTCTTCAGTCAGTTACATCAACAGATGTGCAGGCAGGAGCAAGTTACCTCAGTATAATGAGTGACAATCTAGAGGTGCTGAAAAAGGCGCTTGGTGAGTAAGATATAAACAGATGTGCAAATAGGGACAGGTCCATATTACACAAAATGTGCAAAATGAACCTATCCCCAAATACACATGGCGAGGTGAGGATATGAACTATATTGAAGTGAAAGATATCACAACGGGATATGATGGCATTCCCCTTACGAAGCATATTGACTTCGTGGTTGAGAAGGGGGATTATCTCTGTATAGTTGGAGAAAATGGCGCTGGAAAGAGTACTCTGATGAAGACTCTCCTGCGTCTTATTCCGCCTGTAAAGGGAGCGATTGTATTTCATGAGGAGCTGGGGGCAAAGGATATTGGATACCTGCCTCAGCAGACTATGGTACAGAAGGATTTTCCTGCGAGCGTTTGGGAGATTGTTCTATCCGGAAATCTCGCAAAGTCTGGTCTCAGACCTTTCTATAATAAAGAGGAAAAGAGGAGAGCTGAGGAGTGTCTTAGAAGATTTGACGCCTGGGATCTTAGGAAGATGACTTTCAGGAATCTGTCAGGTGGACAGCAGCAAAGAGTTCTTCTGGCTAGAGCGCTGTGTGCAACTTCTAAGCTTATTCTGCTGGATGAACCTGTTGCGGGACTTGATCCAAGGGTGACTGAAGAACTGTACCGCCATGTTAAGGCGCTTAACAGATTGGGTGTTACTATCATCATGATATCCCATGATATAAGTACGGCAGTAAGATACTCCAATAAGATACTTCATTTAGGTCATAAGCAGCTTTACTTTGGCTCGACAGAAGAATACCTGGTAAGTGACGCATATAGGTTCTTCTCTGCTGTTGAAGAAGATGACGATTATTATTCAGATTATTATGCTGAGGAAGAACAGGCTGATGTTACAGAGGAAGAAATCTCGAAAGAAGAAAAAACAAAAGAAAACATTTCAAAAATAGATATCTCAAAAAAATCAGCTTCTAATAATAACAAAAAGAAATCAAAAAAAGGAGGAAAAAAGAAATGAATCAGCTTCTATACTATCTCCAATTTGATTTTGTGATTTATGCTCTTATAGTTGGCGTATTGATAGCACTATGTGCATCGCTTCTTGGAGTAACACTTGTGCTGAAAAGATACTCATTTATAGGTGACGGACTGTCTCATGTAGCATTTGGTGCCATGGCTATAGCAACTGTACTTAAAATGGCAAGCAACACAATAATTGTTATGCCGGTTACTATCATAGTTGCTGTGCTTCTTCTAAGAAATGGAAGTAAATCCATGTTGAAGGGGGATGCTGCAATCGCCATGCTGTCAGTGACATCGCTAGCCTTTGGTTATATGATAATGAATGTTTTTTCTGCATCAGCAAATGTGTCAGGTGATGTCTGCAGTACACTCTTTGGTTCCACATCAATACTTACACTGGATTCAAAAGAAGTTGCTATCTGTATAATTCTATCTATTATCGTGATAGCGCTATATATCATTTTCTATAACAAAATATTTGCAGTGACATTTGATGAGACCTTCTGCAGGGCAACGGGTGTGCCGGCAGGAAGATACAACTTCCTGATTGCTGTAATCATTGCAATCATTATCGTTCTTGGAATGAACTTAGTGGGAAGTCTTCTGATATCGGCCCTCATTGTATTCCCAGCGCTGGCTGCAATGAGACTCAGTGGAACATTTAAAGGTGTAGTTATTCTCTCGGTGATCTTTTCTGTTATATGCTCGCTGGTTGGGATGATCATATCAATACTTGCATCTACGCCGGTTGGTGCTACAATAGTTGCCATGGACCTGCTGTGCTTCATAGTGGCTTGGGCAATCGGAAAGTTTGTAATTAAGTTAGACTGATGAGCGCATCGAAGAATCTTTTGAAGAAATGAAAGAGATCTAAATTAATGAAGAAAAGAGAAATGAATAAAAAAATAATTAACAAATTAACAGTAATTAAAAAAGTGACCGCCTTTGGCCTAATGCTTGCGTTGACTATCACATGCTTTACTGCATGTGGCTCGGACAGCGGAAGCAAGCTTCAGGGTGGCAACACGGTTGAGGATACTATCAACCAGCAGATTGAGAAAGAGGCTGGAAATGGTACTGCTGAAGTGACTACAGAAGCGGTGGCAGAGATGACTACAGAACCGGTAACAGAAACGACCACGGAGGCTGCAACTGAAAATGCGGTAGGAGATACTGGCTCAGATAATGGAGATACAGTTAGTAATGGTGATCCAGGTTCAGGAGTGGATGTTGATCTTACAAAGATGAATAAGGATATGGTTTATTCAACGGTTTATCAGATGATGGCTGATGCTGAAAGCTATGTTGGAAAGACTGTGAAGATGAGTGGTGCATATTATTCTAGTTATGATGAGGCAACTGATACCAGATACTTTTTCATTATCGTAAAGGATGCGACGGCATGCTGTCAGCAGGGACTGGAGTTTATCTGGGAGGACGGCTCTCATGTGTACCCTGATGAATATCCGGAGGATGGAACTGAAGCTGAGGTTACAGGAGTATTTGAAACCTACAAGGATAATCCGGATGATGTATATGAATATATCAGGCTTAAGGATGCTTCATTTACAGTTATTGCGGATTCTGGGGAACCGGTTGAATAGAAAATATAATTAAAGTTTAACGCTTAGTGAAATAGTGAATTGGAAAATATAAAATGATAAATATAGTTCTACATGAACCTGAAATTCCATATAATACTGGGAATATAGGAAGAACCTGTGTGATAACAGGAACCAGACTTCATCTTATCAGACCATATGGTTTCTTCCTTAATGACAAGATGATCAAGAGGGCTGGCCTGGATTACTGGCCTAAACTGGATCTTCATGAACATGACAGTACAGAGGAGTTTTATAAGTTTGTTGAGAAATCAGAGGGAAAACATCGAATCTTCTATGCCACCACGAAGGGCAAGCACCGCTATACTGATGTTGAATATCATGACGGAGACTATATCATGTTTGGCCGAGAGAGTGCAGGTATTCCAGAAGAAATACTTGCAGAGCATCCTGAGGACTGTATCAGGATACCGATGATGCCTGAGGAACGCAGTCTCAATCTTTCTAATAGTGCAGCTATTATTCTTTACGAAGCACTTCGTCAGCTGGATTTCCCAGAATTGGAGACAGAGGGTGAACTCCACAGACTGACATATAAAAAATAGGACACGATAAATTCACAAGCCCACCAACAGGTGGGCTTTTAAATTTATTTGTTTTATGTTACAATGCTGTGGTATGTATGTAAAAACAGGTGGTTCTTTATAATAGTATTATAGTGCAACATTTTTGCTCGTTAGCAGAACTGTGAAAAAAGTGAAGGGATAAGTATTAACAATAAAAGTATTTGATAGGGACAGAGGGGAATCGAGGAATCACTAAAGAGAAAGAGAGAATATTCAATGAAGAGAATAATCGGGGTACATTTCTGGGAAAAAAAGGTGTATCTGTGCTGGAGCGAGGAAGACTCCATAAGTACAGCATCCTTTAATCTGCCTGAAGACTATCGAAGAGATGACATTTTGAAGCAGGAATTTGCGCTCCAGGGAGTTTTCAGGGCTATTAGGGAATACCTTTTACAGAAGGTAAATATAACAGAGTATGCGCTTGCTATTGCGATTCCGGATGATTTTGGAATTGAGGATATCAGAAAGGTGCACACTGTCGCAAGAGAAGTCTCGACAGAGATTAAGGCTACGGTTACAGAGACCATGGCTATGGCGCTTTGTGTTTACGGAGAATATGAATTTGACGGAAGAATGCTGGCTGCTGTAGTTGCTGATAACAGACTCAGTATTGCTGAGTATGATTACAGTGATGCCGGTGTTCAGAAGATTGAAACATATATTGCAGGTCCATGGAAATGTGGCAGTCTGGAAAAGGCTCCATATGTACATTCTTATAGCGACAGACTGTTTGAGACAAATGATGCTGGCTTCTTCTTTATTTCTGGAAGCATGAGTGCGGGCATGACTCTTGAACAGATGGTAAAGGGCTACATGAGGGAGATTGATACATTTGGCGATGGCGAGATGGCAGTCAAGCTACTGGATAGTACTTATGTAATAGAAGGACTTGGATATCTCACAGGAAAGATGGAAGGCAGAGATGCATTTGCTGGACTTGGTGTAATGGATACCCTGTCTCCGTATGAAATTTTGTTAGGGATCAATGATAGTATTTTCACTGTTGTAAATGCAGAGAATCCAATGTCAAAAAATGCGGGACTTGATATAAGAAGAATTCCGGAATCAGGGGGATCATCTGAAGAGTTTACTGTTTATGAGAAAAAGGGTAAGAGGACAGTGAAGCTTGGATCGGTGGTTGCTTCCAAGGAAAGTCTGGAGAACTATTACAAGAAACCAGTTTGGATCGGTGTAAATGTGGATTCCAAGAAAAATGTTTCTGTTGTTATTCAGAATCTTGAAACAGAGGCATATATTGAGATGCCTATCGAGGCTGAGGCAGGACATGCAGCAGCGAAGAAGGAAGAAGAGGATGTTGCATCATTTGTAGAGAAGATAATTCCTATAATAGATAACCTTGAGTATGCAACTAAATTTGCTCAGGATCAGGATAATCCTTACACAAAGGGTATTATCCAGACTTATGAGAATGCCATGAAAATTCTTGCGAATAGCGGAGTTCAGATAATAGCAGGTGAAGGAAAACCGTTTGACTATAATCTTCAGAATGCTGTGGCTCATGTTACGGATGTGGATCTTCCAGAGAATACTGTCAAGCAGGTAATGCAGACAGGATATGCATATAAGGGCAAGGTTATCAGGACAGCATCGGTCATTGTTGCAAATTAATATGCAGAATAATAAAAATACAAAAATACTTAGGAGCCAATGGGGGAATCCTGTTGGCTCTTTGGTTTTATTAATATAGACAAAGGTTTTAACTATGAATAGACGGGTGAAAAAATTAATAATAGGCTGGCTGATAGTTATTATCCTAGGCATTATTTATTACTTTATAGTCAGATATTTTGGTGTGGGTATTCCCTGCTACATCTATGCATCCACAGGAAAGAAGTGTCCTGGCTGTGGGCTGACAAGGATGGTAATGCATATGGGGCATTTGCAGTTTAAGGAAGCGTTTATGGATAATCAGCTGATGTTCGTGCTGTGGCCGTTTATAGTTGGAGAACTGATATATATCATGGTTAAATACTGTAAAGAAGAGAAGATTCCTAAGTGGAATCTTGCGCTGATATATACCTATGCAGGCTTGGCGGTATTGTTCATGGTAATAAGGAATGCGTGCGGATTATAAGTTGTTATTTTCAAATTTTTACTAGAAATAACAGTATAATTATACTTTTTGCTTGAAATATAAAAGGTCATATGATAATCTATTAGAGGGTTTTACCCGAAATTTTTATGGAGGTGGAAGAGTATGCAACCAGAAGATAAGAAGGCGACGACTTCTCTCGTGTTAGGTATTGTTGGACTTTTATGCTGTGCACCTTGCGGTATCGCAGCTATCATCTTAGCTAAGCAGGCT
>CACZRU010000253.1 GCA_902783605.1 uncultured Lachnospiraceae bacterium | reverse complement strand
TCTTAGAAAGGCTGCTATGACTGATAAGACAAATGAGAAGAATATGAAGAAGATTCTTCCATATCTCTAAGATTTGGTTAGTAGACTATAGTTTGATTAGGAGGATAATAAAATGGCAAGAATTAAAGGTGGCGCTAATGCCAAGAAGAGACATAATAAGGTACTTAAGGCTGCAAAGGGATACCGTGGAGCTAGAAGTAAGCAGTATAGAGTAGCAAAGCAGTCAGTTATGAGAGCAGATGCATCTGCATTTGCTGGTCGTAAGGAGCGTAAGAGAGATTTCCGTAAGCTTTGGATCGCTCGTATCAACGCTGCTGCAAGACAGAATGACATCTCATACAGCCAGCTTATGCATGGTCTTAAGGTTGCAGGTGTAGACATGAACCGTAAGATGCTTTCAGAGATCGCTATCGCTGATCCAGAAGGATTTTCAAAGCTTGTAGAAGTTGCTAAGGCAGCTATCGCTTAAGTTGAATATCACTTTTAAGAGTTTCTTAAAGATTAGATAATTAATACATGCTACAATCTCATTATCAAATAGTGAGGTTGTAGCATGTTTTTTACTATGTTAAAAAATGACCTTAAAGCCCATAAAGGTCTAAATATCATACTTTTCATTTTTATCCTGAGTGCGTCTGTTGTTTCAGTAATCGCAGCAAATCTGATGTACATGGAGATTACCGGAAGAACCAGAACTGACAGGATGTCTAATATCGCCAATGCAGTCGTAAATGTAAATGTGGGAATGGGCAACTTCGAAGAGAAGAAAGAGAATTTGCTAAAGTGGGCCGATGAGAGTAGTCTCATCCATGACTGTGAACTGAAGGAATATATAAGACTGGCAGATAGCGAACTTGAACTGAAGGGGCTTTATGCCTCAGATGACAGTTTTCCATATCATGATACATTCCATATCACAACACAGAATAAGAGATTAAATCTTTTGTATTCAGACCAGAATAAGCCATTTTCTGTGGATACCGGAGAAGTGGCTATAAGTATTAATCTGGCGGATATGGCTGGTGTAAGTCGTGGTGACGAGATAAGAGTCACAACCCAGCTTGGAAATATATATACACTTAAGATTTCTGAAATCTATAAGGATCCATCGGAAACGAGATGCGATGAGCTGATATTTTCCGATGCTGACTTTGAGAAGATTAAGACAGACTGTCCTTACAGATTATATAAGATGATGGTTAAGACAGATAACTTAAATACTCTTAGAAAAATAGTTAAGGGATTAGAGGATGATGGACTGGCAATGGCCAGCTCAGGATTCTATTATTCACCTGAAACAGATGCAAATCATACTGTACTTTTATTGGTATCTTACTTTCTTCTGGCTATCAGTATCGTTATAATGATCATCATGTTCATTACTATCAGATATATGATGGTGGCTGCCATCAAGCAGGAAGAGAAGGAAATCGGTATGATGAGAGCTATCGGTGTGGATTCATTTAGATATAGATGGCTCTTTGCTGCGCTGTATATAAGCTTTGCATTTATAGGTGGAATTGTTGGTATAGCAGCAGGCGTTCCTCTTACTAAAATGATACTTAGAAAGCTATGTAAGAACTATATTGTGGGAAATCCTTATATAGTACAGATCATTGCGGTTATTGTTTCAATCTTTATGGTTGCTATTATCATTGGCTTTGCTGCCATCATGATGAGAAGGATTCGGAAGATATCGGTTATAGATGCTATCCATGGGACTGATGCGGGAGAAAGGTTCGGAAAGCTGAACCGTATAAATCTTTATACATCTAAAAGGATTAAGGTTCCGGAATTTCTGGCAATAGGTAATATAGTTAACGGTTCCGGTAAATATCTTTTCCTGGTGATCACATACACTTTGGCGACGCTGATACTACTTACAGTATTTAATATAAAAAGCAGTCTAGCCAGTGAGGACTATGAGAAAAATTTCTTTAGTTTCAATTTTGATTTCCATGTATATTTTAATGATGAACTTGCAGATTATTACTACCAGAAAGGTGGCGACTATGAAGGCGCCATGAAACTTCTGGTGGAGGATTTTAATTCCCAGGGGGTTCCGGTGAAAATGAGATATATGAACGGCTGTGAAGCGGAAATCCTGAGAAACGACAAAGATAATATAATGCTTACTCTGATGTTCGGAGATACCTATAACGATAAGATCACTCTAAGGAAGGATGGTAAGCTTCCAGTAAAAGAAAATGAGATAATACTCAGTTACTTCTCGGCCAAGAACGAAGGAATCCAGATTGGGGATACTCTGACGCTGGAATATGAGGAATATGGCGAAGACAGGATCAGTACCCATAAAGTACAGAAGGACTTTATAGTAACCGGATATTATGATGTTATGGAAGGTGGAGAAGCCGGAGCTATTGCCGGAAAGGAATTTTCCGGTGCATCAAAGGATATGACTAGAGTGACCGATCTATATATAGATGCACCTAAGAGAGAAAAAACCGGCTATGTAAAACAGCTGAAAGAATTCTATGGTGATGAGGTTATAAAGACAAATAAAGAGTACAATAAAGACGGAATGGGTTATATTACTGATATTGTAGATTATCTTAAGATAATAATTACGGCTCTTATGACATTTGTCCTTATTCTTAACACAAGCCTCTATATGTCTGTTGATCTGGCAAGAGAAACGCCAGGTATAGCTATGCTGAAGAGTGTTGGCTTCTCAAATGAGGACATTAAGAGATGGCAGATGTTTAGGATGCTGATAATACTTATCATTTCCATCATTCTTGCTTTTATATTGGAATATACGGTTGTAGACTTCTTTGCCCAGCTGATATTTTTGACATTTGGAATAACCAGATTTCATTTTGTATCTAATCCTTTAGAAGTATATGTTATCATTCCTGGAATTATTTTACTGATAGGATATGTGGCGATAAAGATATGTCTTATGAAGGTGAAGAACATAAATATTTGGAATATACGAGAGGATTAATATATGGAAACAGTAATCGATGTAAAGGGATTATGTAAGACCTACATAGTAAATAAGATCAGTAATAATGTACTGAGAAATATAGACTTTACATTAGGAAGTGGAGAATTTATCACTATCATGGGACCATCAGGAAGTGGTAAGTCCACCATGCTTTATACAGTTAGTGGAATGGATAGAGCTACTTCAGGGGATGTGACATTTATGGGTAAGTCCTATGGAGAACTTAGCGATAAGGAGATGGCAAAGGTAAGGCTGGAGAGCATGGGATTCATCTTCCAGCAGATGTATATGATGAGTAAACTCTGTATTCTGGATAACATTCTCCTTCCTGGTTTTCATGCGGGGCTTCAGGACAGAGCCAAGGTCAGAGGAGACGCGGAAATGCTTATGAGGCGCCTTAATATTATTGAAGTAGCAGATCATGCCATAACGGAAGTGTCAGGCGGTCAGTTGCAAAGAGCCTGTCTCTGCAGGGCGCTGATCAATCATCCGAAGGTTATCTTTGCAGATGAGCCTACTGGAGCACTTAATTCCAAAAGTGCCGGGGAGGTTATGCAGGAACTGATAAATGTGAATAAAGAGGGAACGGCTATAATGATGGTTACCCATAGTGCCAGAGTGGCAGCTGCCAGCGACAGGGTCATCTATCTTGTAGATGGACATATAGAGGGCGAGATAGAACTGGGTAAGCTTACGGATGAAGCGGACCTTACACAGCGTGAGCATAAGTTAAATAAATGGCTGATGGAGCAGGGATGGTAATGAGAAGACTATAGAACTAATAAAACTATAGGAAAACTAAAGCGTGTATAAAGCATAAAGGATTAATGATGAAAAAAGCTTGGATTAAAAAAATAAATATACTTCTGGTTTCAGCTCTCTGCCTGTCATTAACTGGCTGCTCAAATAATATGGAGACTTATGACACCTATCAGGATACAGTTTCTTCTGTCAGTACTCTGGAGCCTGCAGGAACTACCCTAAATGAAGTAAGTTATGAAGGGGAGCCTGCAGAAGTAGAAAAGACGGAAGCGGTCTATGAGTCTGATGACGGACTATGTATTATAGAAAAGAAGCCTTCATATTATGATGTTTATCTGGATTATAGTGGTGGAGATTATCGGGCTGTAGGTAAGGCTTATGCTGAAACAATTCGTAAAGTGGATATAGACTATTCCGGCATATTTGAACCATTTCTCTATGAAAATATAAAGACCGCATTTCCAAGTCTTAGTGGTGATTATAAGCCAGTAGAGGACAGAATCGATATTCTGATGGAGAATATACCAAAGGATTATAGAGAGGAGATGGAGGGCTTTGCTGAGGCCTTAGCTGATACATCAGATACAGGATATAAGACTGGGCTGGAGAGTGATGGCCTTATGAGCTATGAAGAAGCACTTCTGATGCAGATGATACCTGACTGTCTCAGAGGTACCAGCTGTAATGCATTTTCTATCTGGGGCGAGAAGACTGTGTCAGGACAGAAGATAACCAGCAGGACACTGGAATGGCAGCTGGGAAGCGAAAATCAGATGTGTCTTGCGCAGACAGTGGTACATTTTAATATGGGAGAGGGAAAGAATAGTTATGTAGCTTTTGCTGCTCTTGGAATGCTGGATATGATTACAGGAATAAGTGACAAAGGGGTTATGGTGGGTATTCTGGATTCGGGTTCAGAAACTGAATATGTATGTGAGGGCAAAAAGTGTTATACTTATGAACTGAGGTATGCACTGGAGAATATGTCTGATGCCAGAAGTATTGGAGAATATATGACTTCTGAAAGTAAGAACTTCACATTTTCTCACAATATTATAATCACGGATGCAAAGGATTCCTTTGTGGCAGAAGACTGTGTATACGAAATGGATGATCTGACGGATGAACAGCTGGAGGAAAAGGGTAATCCATTTACAGCCAAGACTACACTCAGGGATAAGGATACACCTCTCCATGAGGGAATCACCTGGGATAATCCGGATAGTATAGCAGTAGTAAATGCATTTGCCTCGGAGGGCAGTGATGATAAGCTTACCGGTTCAGGTGGTAACTATGTGAGATTTGCTAAGTATAATACCTGGATAGGAGAGAAGGACAAATTTACCATATCTGATGTGAAGGATATCGTTACAAGAGAAACTGAGGATATGGAATCCGGATTTCAGAAGCTTCATTCAGAAAATGTATTTCAGACAATCATTTACGACTATAGCACTGGAAATGTTGAAGTAACATTTACTGGTGTTGAGGGCGTGGTGAATCATCCTAAATTTGTAAAGGTAGAAACATTTTTTTAGATTGAGGAATGGAAAGTGACAGACATTCTAATTATTGAAGATGATAATGAATTAAGAGGACTACTGGAAGACTTTAT
>CACZRU010000252.1 GCA_902783605.1 uncultured Lachnospiraceae bacterium | reverse complement strand
TTAAAAAGTAAAATGAAAACTCACTTTTTATTTCTCGCCATACATCACATTTTATTTGTCAGCATAAACAATATCGTTGTATACTAGGATTTACGAGAGAAAAAACAGGAGGGACTATGAAACTAAGTAATCTACTAAAATTTGACGATATAGTAATTCAGTGCCACGACAATCCAGATGCCGATGCTCTATCCTCTGGATACGCCTTATACTGGTATCTTGAGAAAATGGGTAAAAAACCGAGATTTATCTACAGGGGCCATAATAAGATTTCCAAAAGTAACCTTCTTATCATGATGGATTCTCTTAAAATCCCTGCCACCTATGAACCGGATTTTGATGAAACCCCTGAGCTTCTGGTCACCGTTGACTGCCAATATGGACAGACAAATGTAACTAAGACCAACGCCCAGAATATTGCCATCATCGATCACCACCAGGTCACAGTGGAACTACCTGAGCTTTCAGAGGTCAGAAGCAATATCGGTTGCTGCGCTACTGTTATCTGGGACATGATCCGAGATGAAGGACTTAATATTCAGGAGAATATGGAGCTTACTACTGCTCTATACTATGGACTTTATACTGATACCAACAAATTGACCGAGATATACCATCCTTTGGACAAGGATATGAGAGACTCTCTCAGCTTCAATAAAAGTATCATTACCGAGATGTGCAACTCCAACATTTCTTTGGACGAGCTGAAGATAACAGGAAAAGCCATTCTTGAATATGAATACCACAAGAGGAATAAATATCTGATAATTAATGCTGAGCAATGCGACCCTAACATACTGGGGGTTATAAGTGATTTCACCATGGAAACTACTGATGTAAATGTATGTCTCGCTTACTACATAAGCCCTACTGAAGTTAAATTCTCAGTGCGAAGCTGTACCAAAGAAGTACATGCAAATGAGTTAGCAGCCCATCTGGCTAATGGACTGGGAGGTGGCGGAGGTCATCTCACAAAAGCCGGAGGTGCCTTAAGACCTGAGAAGATAGATCCTGAATTAACAGCCTCTGCTATTAGTAAAAACGGAAAGATAGATGAAGCTTTCAAAGAAACCGTGGCAAATATATTTAATACCAGACTGGAAGAATATTTTGCAAAATACACCATCATCTATGCGCAGAAGACCACCATGGACACTTCGGATATGACGCTATACGAGAAGATTCCACAGAAGGTTGGCTGCGTAAAGCTGTCAGATGTATTTCCAGTTGATACCGTTATCGAGGTTCGTACCCTCGAGGGAGATATCAATACAAAGGTAACTGATGATAAATACCTGATGATCGGTATTACCGGTGAGGTTTATCCTATCGCGAAGGAAAAGCTGGAAAGAAGTTATCAGCCTACAAATGAACCTTACGACCAGAAATTCGAATATGAGCCTAGTCTTAAAAATGTTATTACTGGAGAAAGAAAAAATGTTCTGGAATATGCACAGAGCATTATCAGTACAGGCAAGTCGAAGATTTATGCAAAACCAATTGAGAACTACATAAAGCTATTCACTGTTTGGGACGAGGAAAAGTACTATCTGGGTGAACCTGGAGATTATATAGCAGTCCGTGATGATGATCCAAATGATCTATATGTCATTAACAGAAATTATTTTGACAAGCTTTATACTGAAGCAAAGTAAATTCGTTAAATAACTAACCCAAAAATACACTTAAAACAACTTATAATAACGCATTCAAAAAGCTCCTGGGAATTCACACCCCAGGAGCTTTTCTTACTAATCTGTTCTTACTAAATTCTCTCTTATTATTTTTCTCTTACTATTTTTCTCTTACTAGTCTTCTATTCCGTACTCATTCTTCAGTTCTGGCGACAGTTCGGAATCACCTACGATACCACGAGCTTTCGCAATAAGCTCATCATCTGTATACCTGTTGAAATATCCGATTCTATTTTCTCCGGAAAAAGCAGTCGAATAGGTAAAGAATCTATCTGATGCCTTATGATATCCAAAGCAATTATCAATAGTTGTTATCTCCATCCAGGAAGCAGTATCTATGATATTAATTCTATCCTCATAACGAACATAAATCTGAGTCTTGTCATTTGACTCTGAAAACTCCGCTCCCCAATTAGTATCATTATATACGGAGGCTTCTGACTTTCCGACCTGAGAACCATCTATAACACTATATCTACCCAGGCTTCCATCCTCATAAAACACCAGAAGCACCTCATTTTCTCCTTTTCCGTATTTTGAATAAAAATACATTCCTAGAGCCTTTACACCAGAATACTCCAGCTGACATATTTCCTTACCAGTCATGTCGATAAGAACTATACTATTTCCATCTGATATCGCTAAGGTATCCGCCTTAGAGTTTGGCTCTACATATTTAGTTCCAACCCAGTCTTCAGGCAGTTTTACCTTCTTGGTTTTACCATTTGTAGTATCAATAATATAATCATCTGCACTGGTGTAATAAATATAGTCACCATATTTTTCCGGAGGAATCATAGAAAAACCATCATCTTCTGGAACATTAAATGTTTCTGACTTTTCTGTGTTTATATCATAATATATTACATCCATCATATCCGTTCCAGTATGGGCCATAAGTATAAACTTTCCATCACTCATGCTGCAGGCGGAAGATACACTGGAATATTTATCCAGTACAGTTTTTTGTTCCACTTCTCCACTGGAAATATCTACTGAGATAAGATCTACTGAATCATCTCCGGAATAAGCAATATATAGTTTACCCTCCCAGGTTCCCAGTATTACATTCATATAACTATAATCCAGCTCTAATTCCACCTGAGTCAGTTTACATGAATCATTCAGATCAAACATGGTCAAATATTTTTTATCAGAATCTTCTTCTAGATTTGAAATGAACGCCAAAACATTTTCATCCATATAGGTACCATTATAAAAATTTGGAATAACCACCTCTTCGTTCAGCTCCTTCCAGTTTTTATCATATACATTAGTTCCATAATATACGACTTCACTGGCACCATTCTTCTGAACATAGACTCCGTCAGCAAGAACTGCTTTTTGGATATTATCCATAAAATACTTTGTAAGTACAACTGAATCGGTGGCTTTTGATTCATATGCAAACCCAAGACATCCATTCTTTGTCACAAAAGAAGGAGCACCATCACCATCTACATCATCCACCTCCACGATTGGGTCATTTGCATTATTGTCATATAACACTTTACCTGTTTTTACATCATAGATCACAGATTTATTCGCGCAATAATATACGACTTCATTTTTTTCAGGAAGTGCAACAAACCCACTATTATTTCGTACATCGCTAAATACAAAATCCGCTTTCCACACCTCGCTAAGATCAGATGCATCCAGACAAATGATATCCATATGATCATTTTGTATGATGAAAGTATTTCCATATTCTATATTGTCGATGTCATTTATTGAAGTTAAAGAATAAAGAAAATGATCATTGTCAGCAAAACCTATATTAAGTATTATATCTTCCTCACTATTTGTGACATTCACTTTATCATTCACTGTATCTACAATGCCGGCAATATAAGTGGGGCCACTATAGCCAATAAACCCTACATGTTTTCCATCCGGCGATATGGTAATGTCTATAACATTATATTCCTCACTAGGATCTATCTTGGAAAGATCATATGTTTTATCTAGTTTTCCATCGGACATATTAAGCCGTAACATTTTTTCAGAAGTGTTCATTATATACATAAATCCCTCTTCCGAGATAACCGGCTTAATCTCCTTTAAATAATCATCTTCCAGCTTATAGCTCCACTTAGGTTCAGCACTTTTACCTTCTTCTAATTCCGAATTTGATATATCATAGAGATATACCACATTCTTTCCCCAAACAATTATTTCTGTATCATTTACAATTTTAAAGCCATATAGGGGATTAGATTTTGAACCAACTCTCAGCACTTCCTTATGAGTAGCTGTATCCCACACATTAACCTTTCCTGAGGAATCAAATGCAGCAAATCGACTGCTATTCGGAGACACCTCAAAATCCTCTATTTTAGAACTCATGCTATAGTTCCATTCACTTTTTACATTTGTGTTTTTTTCTGAAACATATGCCAGTGACGCCTTACTGAGGGCTCTGATGGCCTCTGGTGTAACTGGCCTTTCATCTGCTTCATCCTTTGGGAGAGCTTCTAGAGCCAGCTGAAGCGCAGTAATTCTCTGCTCTTTTTCTAATATGTCCAACGACGCATTTGCAAGATACTTGGATTGATTTTCCAGTGCCTTTAGATAATTCTCATGAATCCGGTTCTTACTGCTAATCATATAAGCAGTGAATCCAGAAAACAGAAGTACTATACCAGAAAACACGGCTACAGTCTGTTTAATCCTGTACATTCTACGACGATTCATAAGCTCATCATAAGAACATCCGATCAGCGCACTTGCCAGTCGGGGAAGTTCAATCTTATGCGCTTTATAATGCGGCATTCTATAGTCGCAGGAAAGTGGTTCTAGCGGCATTCTAAAAGTCTGCTGCTGTCCAAACTCATTTAACGCCACCCTATCTTCATATAAAAGAATTGGAGGAATCACTTCCTCAGGTTCTCCATTTACAAGGACAGTTAAGATCTGTTTCTTTGTGTGGTTACGAAGAAAATATTCAATCTCTCTTTGGACCCATATTGACTGTTTGGTATTTGTGGAGCAGATAACGATCAGATAGTCTGAATGCTCCAGCGCATGAGAAATAGTATCAGACAGGTCACTGGTAATAGGAAGCTCGTCCTTATCTCTGAAGATTCGTTGTATCCTCTTCATGCCAGTCTTCTTTTTTATTGCCGATGGAATCTTAAAATGCTCCAGACCTTTCTGGATAGCCTCAGCTACCTTATTATCCTCTGGAGCATGTTTGTATGATATAAATGCGTTATAATGATCTATCATTTTCGTTT
>CACZRU010000251.1 GCA_902783605.1 uncultured Lachnospiraceae bacterium | reverse complement strand
GAAGAGGTCAGATGTTATTGGTATTGACAGTTAAGTCGAAAATAATTTAAAAAAGGCTAATCATATGAGTGATATTTATGAAAATGTAATAGAAAAATTGAAAACGCACCCTGTATCAGTAGACAGTATGGATGATTGGATTTTTATAACCATAAATACTATGAAGGCAATAGTGGATAATTCTAATAAGGAAGAAATTGCTGTGGTGCTGAAAGCCACATTCGCAAAAGATACTGCTGAGATTCAGAGATTCTATGATATAATTCAAGGTCGATTTGGGCGAGATGGCTTCTCATATAGGAACAGCCCTTCGTATTACTATCTTAGTTCTTTGGTTGCAAGATTTCCTGAACAACTATTGAGTGATGAAGATAGAGAAAAGATAAATACTTATTATGTTGAGGAACGATATCTCCTATACGAAATTTAAGGAAAATGAGATTTAAAAGATTGAAAAAAATTAAAATAAAAAAATTAATCAAGGTTATAGCAATTATACTGATCGTATTATATTTCATTATAGCACCGATTGTGATTGCCGTGATTCATGGAAGGGTTATGTCTAAATGTACCTATGATGAATATGACACTGATATATATTTGAAGTATGATGATGTGGCCACAGATTATCCGCGTGAAAAGATTCAGGTGCCTTCAGGCGAGAATAATCTCTCTGCGTACTTATATGGAAAAGATAATAAAAAAGGACTTATTGTAGTTTCTCCCGGACATCGGGATTCCAATGATATAAAGCTTTATGAGATCATGTACTTTGTCGATGAGGGATATCAGGTGATCTGTTTTGATTATACAGGATGTTACACAAGTGAAGGAAAATCTTTCGGAACATACACCCAGGCAGTTTATGACCTGGATGCCATTTTGACATATTGTGATAATAATAAAGCATTTTCTAACATGCCTATTTACCTGTTCGGACATAGTCTTGGGGGATACGCCACGGGAACGGTGCTGAATTATGATCATAGAGTGGATGCGGCCGTTGTTGCATCCGGATTTGATAGTGCAAAAGAACAGTGGGAATGCTCTGTGAAGCGATTTACAGGGCCGGCATATTATCTGATCCGACCAATAAATCTTGCTTTCATAGCATTGAAATATGGTGAAGATCGTAATCTCTCTGCTGTAGATGGAATTAATAAGTCTGAAATTCCGGTTCTTGTCATTAGTGCGGAAATAGATGAGTATTATGGTGGTGGGAAAAGCCCGATTTATAATAAAAAAGACTCTATAACAAATAGTAAATGTAAGTTTGTTCTTATGAATAAGGAAAACCACAATGAACATTATAATTATTTTCTTACTGACAACGCGGTAGAGTACATAAAAAGTGAGCCTCAGGGCAAGATTAACAAGGACTTATATATGGAACATGATGAAAACGTTATGAAGATGATCAGTGATTTTTACGAGAATAGCAGATAAGAAAATGCATGCCTGCATCAAAACCCATACTATAACAGGAAGGTTGTATTTTACTTTTTTGGCTTGTACATTTGTTTTGTTCTTTTCTACACCTGCGCTGATAGGCTGTGTCGTTGAAGCCAAAAGGCGTGAAAAGGGAATATATCCTAAGGTGATGTGATAGTACGTTATATTCTTTTAAAATATTCTTCAAGGGTTTCCCTTATGTAATTAGGCGAATCTTTCATACCACGGTCCACCCACTTAAAGATAACATTCCAGATAGCACCTATGTTAAATGCAATCAGATAATCCGGCTCAAGTGAACCAATCATTACCTTAAATGGATTATTGCTTAAGTCCAGCGATGCATTCAGTTTCGGAATTACAACATTTAATTTAAGCAGTAGCAGATATAGCATGTTATTCTTATGAAGGAGATTCAGCAAGTCTCTGTTTTTGTCACAAAAATCAAAGATGACTGTGAGAGGTCCATCTGGAGATTTTGTGAGAGCAAGAACATATTCATGGATTGCAGAATTAATAACTCCATCAAGAACATCTTCTTTGGATGAAAAATTATTATAAAATGTTTTTCTTTCAAGCTTTGCTTCAAGTACAATCTGTTTTACAGTTATTTCCGAGAAAGAGTGATCCTGCATTAAGGCGATTAATGCATCGGTGATCTCTTTTTTTGATCTGATGGCAGAAGGATTTTTTGATTCTTTCATTTATTGGTTCCTTTCCGTTATTATTGGTTCCTTTCCGTTATTATTGGTTCCTTTCCATTCAATGTAACCTTATTTATAAAATCATAACCCGAAACTTACACACATTTTCAAAATTGTGTATCTTTTTCCTGGGCTATTTACATACAGCCTCATAAATCGTATCATGCAAGTATAAATTACACAAGTGAGTAATTATATCATTAGAAAATTTTTACAAATATACGAGGTTTAGAATGAGAGAATACATATTGTTGTTACCAATAATCTTTATATTTCATGACATGGAAGAGGTAGTCGGTTTCTGCTGGTTCTTTAGAAAGAATCCATGGCTCTATGACAGATTTCCAAAGGTAATGAAGGCATATCGTGGAATAACAAATGAAGGTTTGGCTGCAGGAGTGTATGAGGAGTTTATACCATTCTTTGGAATAAGTCTTTTGGCATATTATTTCCCTAACAAGATTTTATATGCTTTGTGGTTCGGAATATTCCTGTCGCTTGCGGGACATTTCATAGTTCATATCGGACATACCCTTTATCTGAGGAAATACATTCCAAGCTTCGCTACAAGTCTGATATGCCTGCCGGTCAGTGTGAGTATTCTTCTTAGATGTGCCAGGCTTATGGCATTTGATTCCCTTACTGTCATTATAATTATAGCAAGCATTTTGTTGATGACAGCAAACCTTAAGATAGCGCATAGTGTGGCTCATATTGTAAATGATAAAGTAAAAACATTGAAATCTTAACATATGTCAATGCACATATAATAAAGTCATGGTATTGTTTCTTTCAGGAGGTGACATCATGAAAGAAAATGATACTAATCTATTCGTTAGAGAAGTGATGATCGGAACATGGGCATGGGGAGCAGGTTATAATGGCTCTAAGATGGTTTTCGGAAAAAAATACGACGAATCTATACTGAAACGTACTTTTGAAAGGGCATTAGAACTTGGATTTCTAAAATGGGATACAGCCGCTGTTTATGGTATGGGTTCCTGCGAGAAGCTTTTGGGGAGTTTTATAAATGGCAGGAAAGATATATTTCTATCCACTAAGTATTTCCCAAATAAAAAGTTCAAAAGTGGAGAACTTGAAAAGTCATTTAATGAAAGTATGGAGCGTCTTAAACTTAAGTCGGCAGATCTCTTTTGGATACATAAGCCCAATAATCTGCTTGATAATCTGAAAGAAGCAGTGCCTCTTTTGAAAGACGGAAGAATAAAAAATATCGGTATTTCAAATGCATCTATGACGGACATAAAAAAAGCTGAGTCTTTTCTTAATAAGCATGGACTAAAGCTTGGCGCAGTTCAGAATCATTTCAGCCTATTAAGAAACGATCAGCAGCCGATAATTGATTACTGCAACAATAATGGAATCGTATATTATGCATATATGGTTCTTGAGCAGGGGGCACTTACAGGAAGATATAACGCTAAAAATCATTTTCCCACTTTTTCGATGAGAAACTTTATGTTTCCAAAAAGTAAATTCAAGAAGATAGATGGTCTCCTTGATTTAATGAAAGATATAGCTGATACATACGATATTGATTGTTCACAAATCCCAATCCTGTGGGCTCTTAAAAAAGGAGCTGTTCCAATTGTTGGTATTACTAAGCCCGAATATGCCGAGAAATTGTCCGAGGCACTCAGAGTCAGTTTATCAGACGAAGAGATAGACATGCTTACAGAGGAAGCAAGGAAGACAGGTGTTCGTCAACAGGGGGCATGGGAACCACAATAAACAATTAAAATAAGAGTAATTATTTAAGGAGCTTCATTATGGATAAAGATTATTTTGTAAAACAACTGACAGCATTTGCTGAAAAATATAGTATTAGCGTAAGTGAAGAACTTGTCGGTGAGATAGTGAGTCTTGCCACCTTCAGAGTGGTAAAGAAGGGGGAGATTCTTGCCTCTATCGGAGACGACACAACCTATGCAGGGCTAACTTTGTCAGGACTTGCGCGTTCATATTATATAGATGCTGACGGGAATGACATCACAAGAGGCTTTGCTCCTGAAGGCACAATGTTTATGGATGAAGGCTTCTTTGGCTATTCGGAAAGAATATGCATGTGGGAAACGCTTGAAGAAACAACCGTCATGATTTGCGAGACCACAGCCATAAAAAAGATAATCAAGGAAAACTCAGCATTCAAAGATGTATGGATTACTCTTTTGGAAAGTGCACTGAGGTATAAAATATATAGGGAGAACGGCTTTCTTGTAGAAAATGCAACTGAAAGATACATACATTTTAAGAAGCTCTATCCTGATCTAAGCGAAAGAGTACCACAGAGACATATAGCAACATACCTCGGTATCGCTCCAGAATCTCTCAGTAGAATCAGAGGTGCGATGAAGGAAGATTAAACCAGAAGATATTGATTTATTTTCCCTTTCAGATAAATTTGTGCAAAAAAATACAGCCCCTTTGTCATATTATAGTTGCAGACACAAGGCGTGTCACATATAATCGATAACGAAGGTAAACAACTGTTTATGAGAAAGGAAGTATTTATGACAAGGGAAGAATTAATTAAAATTGCAGAAGAAAATGATAAGCTTTATATACTTACAGTAGATGATGCATTACTACGAAGCAGCGAATATGCTTATATATGTGGATTGTCAGAAGAAAGCGTTATGGCTGTCTTCAATCAAATCAAAGATGATTTAGGTGATAATCCTGTTCCTAATATAGTTGATACAGATTTGGAGGGAATATCAACCTTTGCAGCCTATTACCTCCACGAAGACTCCCCATCGTTTTTCATGGCAGAATATGGAGAGATTCCTACAGAGCTCCTATATACTAATCGCGAAAATGTTATTCTAGATATGGTTTATACATTATTTAATTTTTCACATCAGATACTTTATGCCCCATTTGGTCCTGACGGGACAACAATCCCTCAGGATATTGATGATGCTATCATTGCCCAGAGTTTTTATACAAGTGAAAAATTGCTCAGGCTATATGTTAATGCTTCGGATTATACTATAAGATCATTAGAGCCAGAACGTATCCTTTATAGCTCAAGTGGATGGAGACCATATCTATTCACTTTTGACGATATGGTTGTTTCCGGTTTCGAAATTCAGCAGGCATTAAAAAGATATTTCATGTTGAGACAAATGATGGGTATAGAGATAAAAGACCTGATAGTTAATAACGATCTATATTTTGCTTATAATAAGAAGCATAAATCTCCACAATGTCTTTGGGGGTATCCAAAAGTTTATACAAGCAAGGAACTAGCCAAAGCAGATTCAAACGGAGATAAGATCATACATATTAAGCATGAGAAAGACATTGAATTATTAGTCTCAGGAGTAGAACACCTTACGATAGTACTAGGCGAAGATGATATAAGATATTGTATTGCTGCCGATTTTGAATCAATTTATAAAGGTGAAGACCCTGCTTCATGTATCTGCGACATGATGCTGGATGCTATAAATATAGATGGAACACCTACACTCTATACTCTTGCATCTAAAGTTGAGCAGTGTATGAATTGGCCTCAGCCAATAAATGCTGCAGATGATGACGCAGACTTTGTACACCTGGAATATAAGGTATTTACCGAACTTGAAGAAGCCAGGGAATACATAGCTGAAAATGATATAGACGCAAATATCGGTATAATCGATAATACATCAGATAATAACTTTAGAAAGCTTATTCTGATGGCGCTTAAGACAAGAACGGCATCTATTCTCGTCGATTATAAAGTACCTCTTAGAGATGGATATGATCATCTGAATCTACGCCTGATGACGGATGAGTGGCCTGAATATATAGGCATGTTTGATGTTAAAAATCAGGTCGATACTATGGATGGACCTATGATACTTGATATTGTGTAAAAATCATTATTGGACCATCCAAAGACGAAACGGAGGGATTTTATTTGAGACTGGTTTGTGTATTATGATATAATTATTTCTATTCCTCTGACCCTTTCAATTTTACCAAAAACCTAAAAATCGAAGAGGTCAGTGGATATTGGTAAATATGAATACAACTGCAGAGACATTCAAAAAACCAATGAAACAGAAGAGGCTTCAAATGACACTAATTGTTTTGGGGGGAACTAAACATTAGTGAGGTTAATCTGTAATGACTGAGAACTTAACAGAGAAAGACAAATTTCTTAACACTTATTCAAACTACGGCGGGCTGCGCATCATTTCTTTTCTTGCGTGCCTGTTTAGTCTTTTCTATTTTCCAAAGGAAGAAAATTCCTTCTTTTTTTCATATTATAATTATCTGATGAATCGAGATATCTTCTGGGCGAAAGACGGTTTCTGGAAGCAGATGAACACCTTTGTTATCATGTCCTATGGTGTGGCAATGGCAGTTCTAATTATAAATGCTGTTCTTGTAAAAAAAGAAAGACGAGAAGGTGCATTTGCCGATATAGCCATATATGGATATCTTACTCTGCTGAATCCTATGTATGTCCTAATTTCAATGATTGGAAGCAAATCCAGCAGATTCTATGAGGATTCGAAGATCACCATACTGGTAATTCCATTCATATATTTTCTTGCAATGCTGATTTTTCATATAAAACTGTATATAAAGAACAGGGAAGGATTCTATGATAGGAAGGATACTCCCGTAAGTAACACCTTCTTTACTATAGTGGCTGTTATACTGGTGCTCGCACTCATAATTCTGCCAGGAAAAAATGTTATTACTGCAGTAACGATGTCGATGGATTACAGTGGAAACTACGGTCTTTATAAGGCAAAACCTGGAGAAATAGGTGGTATTGACGAGGATATTATAGGAAATAAAAATAACAGGAGCTTTATATGGGATGGAAAGCTTCACATAGTTTGGAATGATGTGATCTATGTGGTAGATGATAATGGCGAACTGGTTGAAAGATATAATGTGGGAGTAGGCATAGACCGTTTCATTCTTTATTCAAATGGAACTGAAGATATCCTATATATCGGAGAAGAGGAAAAAAATGATGAGCTGAAGGAATGTAGATTTAATATATACAGCCTTAATCTGCGCACTGAAACAATAAACCAAGTATATTCCGAGAGCAGTGATAAGAATCCTCAGTGGATACTGATGTTCTCTATTAAAGACGACTATCTATATTATATGCTCTATACTGGAGATAAACATGACGAAACTATATACCGTTTCAGAATTCCTGAAAATGCCGAAGGATCATTTACGGATAAAGAGTTTTTTGTGTCAGATGTAGGTATCGATACAGCGGTAGACTATGCATTTCTTTATAATTATGACATTCAGAAAAACAGAATATTATTTGGAAGAGACTATTATCAGCCATATAAAGGAGCACTTTATTATTCTGACAGAGAGAGTGTTTATGGCTGGGAATATGATTACAGATTATTACGAAAAGATTATAATTGTGGAAAAAATGATGATGGGTATGATAAAGTCGACGAGATCGCTCCAAATGCTGAGCATATAAATATCTATAAAGATAAGATATATTTCACCATAAACGATACATATGAAGAGTCCGATAAAGAAAACGGTGAAGAGAATAAACATACCTTTTCTCAGGCCAGCGTATGCTGTGTGAATCTGGACGGATCAGATTATCAGGTTCTGGCAGAGTATAAGCCGGAGACAGGAAGCGTCTTTATTGATCAGGTATGTGTATCAGATGATTACATAGTCTATAGGCTGTTCACAGATAAAAGTGAATGGATAGTAATAAAGAGATAGGTATAAATATTACTTATTAAGGGGATTATTCGCATGAAGAAGGTTAATGACAATATGACTAATGGCAATAAGACTAGTGACAATAAGACTAATGGCAGTAAGACTAATAAGAAAAAACTAATTTTACCAATAGTGCTGGCTGTGGCAGTAATTCTGTTATTTTTGATTCCTCACGTGGTTTACAAACTTAAAAATGGAGTTAACGACAGTAGTAGTAATAAAAACGGCACTAAAAGGAAGTACAGATCCGAAGTTTCATACACTGATGAGACCTATAAGAAAGTCTATAAATATGCCCAAGAGTACGCTGATTATCTCCATGACCAATCTATGATAGAATACGAAGCTTCTGAAAGTTCAGATTCTAGCGGTTCTGCAAGTAGTTCTGCAAATGCTCCAGACTTTACTGATACAAATGTTCGTACAGAAGGAGTAATGGAACCTGATGTGGTAAAAACAGACGGAGAGTATATCTATCGTACAAATAAAGCGGGCCGAGTTCTTTTCGCTTATAGAGTAGAGGACGGGGAGATTGAAAAGCTTTTTGAGAAGAGAATTCTGGAAGATTATTATTATTTTAAGGATCTCTATATTTATGGAGATAAGATTATAATGCTGGGTACATACAGTGCTCCAACTGGTGACTATGGCTTAAAGAATGATGAATTCACCTATAAATATAATCCGTACTCCGAAACATTCATTACATTTATTGATGTGAGTGATAAGTCAAATCCTGTGGTTGAAAAGACTATATATCAGAGTGGCGATTACTGCTCATCTCGTATAATAGATGGTGTCATATATACATTTTCCTGGGATGGAGTAGAACCTGATATCTTAAAGCAGAAAAAACTTGAGACTTACATTCCTGCAGTAGATGGAGAGATTCTTCGTCCTGAGGATCTTGCTGTTTATGAAAAATCTCATTACAACTTTCTAGTTACATCATCTATAAATGCTGATGACCAGTCAGTTATTGATAAACTGGCTGTCTTTGGCGGGTCTTCAATTCCATATGTAAGTGAAAATGCTATCTATGATACCGTATGGAAATGGGAAGACGGTATTGATACAACCCTTGTGAAGATTACTATGGATGCTGGAAAGCTGGACTTTGCTTGTGAAGGAACATTTCCTGGAAGTCTGCTGAATGATTACAGTATCGATGAATATGAGGGATATCTCAGACTTGTTACTTCCTACATGAATGAAAATAATGAAAGGCGTAACGCGCTCTATGTCCTTGATGAAAATCTGGATAAAGTCAGCACGATAAAGGCCCTTGCTCCTCAGGAAACAATAAGATCTGCACGATTTATGGGAGACATAGCTTACTTTGTAACATATAGAGTTGAGGAAATATATTACGATCCACTCTTTGCAGTTGATCTTTCAGATCCAGAGAATCCAGAGATCACAGACTACATGAAGCTTCCAGGTTTTTCAGGATATCTGCATCCTTATGGCGAGAATAACCTTCTTGGCATTGGATATGATACAGATACTGATACAGGCAGAATAAACTGTGTAAAATTCTCCATGTTTGACATAACAGATCCTTTTGACATAAAGGAGGAGGCAACCTGTAACTTCAGGGCATGCCAGACTATAAATGTGTTATCAGACAGAAATTCATTTATGTATAACCCAGCTGATGGAACATTTGGAATGGGTGCATCAATCAGTAATGGTGTTTTATATTACAAAGATGCTGGTGTTGATGGTTATTCAGAAGATTGGTACACACCTGAAGATAGCACTCAGATAAATGATAATGGCGCACTGATACAGGACGAGGGACCGGTGCTTGCTGAAGATGTTGAATTGTCATATCGTAGTTTCTCTTATCTTGTTATGGACTATGACGAGGAACAGGGATTCTCAATCAAGTTTAATTATGACCTAGGCAAAAACGCAAGTGCTATTGAATTAAGGAATGCTCGTGGAATCGTGATTGGCGACTACATCTATATAGTTGATTCCCACAATGGCGTTGAATCCTTCAATACAGAAAACTTCAAGCTAGTTGACACATCCATATAATGAGGATTCATCCACCTATACCCCTTGTCAGAAGTTTCAGCATAAGAAATATCAGCTCATTTTTTATAATTTTCCCCTATGAACTTCTTTCGAAAATCAGCAAATTGTGGTATTTTTAAAAGGCGGGTGTATGCATGAAATTTCAGTGATTATTCAGGGCATACAATCAATTAATTAGAAGAAGTGAAATCGCCGGAGTGGGTTATGGGGCGAGGGGTTAAAACTATGTCTGAAGATAAAATATTTCATATCGGAGTAATGATTGGAAATGTCCATACCAAACATCCGATGGAGCTTATACGAGGTATTTGTGAAGCTGCAAAAACTGAAAATGTAAATATATCATTTTTTGTTGGTGCACAGGGGAGTGCCAAGGAATTCTGGGACGAAGACGAAAATGATATAAATGCATATAATTATCAATATAATTCTCTTTATGACTATTCTCTTATAGCAGGTCTTGACGCAATTATTATATCCTATGGAACCCTGTGTATTTATCTTGATCAAGAGGACAGGGAATCTTTTGCGGAAAAATATAGAAGTGTTCCTTTGGTAATTCTGGAAGAGTATGATGAGCAGTCTGTCGACAGCTTTATTATCAGCGATAACTATGGAAGCATGTATACCATTATGGAGCATCTTCTCTCAGATCATGGGTATAAAAAGATCGTATACTTAAGCGGTCCTAAGAATAATACTGACTCCAATGAGAGAGAACGTGCTTATATAGAGGCAATGAAGAAACATGGACTCACCGTTACATCAGATATGGTGGAATATGGTGATTATTCTTCATATGTCGATGATCTAGTTGAACGGCTTCTGGATAATAATCCGGATGCTGAGGCTATTGTATCTGCAAATGATGAAATGGCTGTCAGTATCTATAGAGTTTGCCAGAAGAGAGGACTTGTTCCCGGAAAAGATATAGCCGTCACCGGATAAGATGATATTGAGTTTGCCCAGCGAATGGATCCACCTCTTACAACTGCAAATCAGGATGGTCTGGATATGGGATATCGTGCTCTTAAATGTGCCGTCTCCCTATGCAAGGATCCTACTCCTGTTAAAATGAGGATTCCAGCCCAGTTTAAATGCCGACATTCCTGTGGATGCAATATAAAGGATGCTGTAGATGGCTGGAGCATTACAGATATGCTTGAAAGCATAAAGGATTCTCAGGACAAAGAAAATATAGAGCTTGTCCTTAATTCAGCAGTGGATTCCTCATATCTCAGTGTTGTATCAGATGAGACAAGAGAAAAGGGAAAAGCATATTTCAGATTTTTGATTGATCTACTTTTCGAATTATATGAAAGTAAGGATAATACAATTAAAAAAGATATACCCGAAAAGTCACTAGCTGAGATTCAAAAGCTTTACTATACGGATGGAGGCGTAAATCTTGATTTTTCAGGCTTTTTAAGAGTATTTCATCAGATAATCAGTTATTTTATGAGAATAACAAATGACACCGAAAAACAGGTTGTCATTGGATTTATTCTTCAGATAACGGATACCTATATCAATTCATTTGTTATGCGAAATGATGAGGACAGGATTAGTTTTCTACTTAACAAAAGCTGGGAAGCGCCTGCCTCCATCAGATATATGGTTGAAAATGTTGACGATGAGAATTCATTTAACAGGATGGCACTGGAAACAGCAGTCAGCCAGGGAGCCAAAAGTGCGTACCTGTATCTGCTTCCGGAACCACTAAAATGTGACAGAAAAGAACAGTTTATATGTCCTGAAAAGCTTGAGCTTGTAGCAGAGTACGTAACTGATGAAGTAAGGGTTTATGATAAAGATAAAAGACCAGTAGTGACAAAAGATGACGGATTTTCACTTTATTATCCAGCGTCATCAAAGCATAACTATGTTGTTTTTTTGCTTTATGCGAAGGAATATCAATATGGTCTTATGATCTGCGAGATAGATGATGCATCTATAGGTCTTCTATATGGAGTTGCACTTCAGATAAGTACTGCAAAGGCCTATATGCAGATAAGCCAGCAGGAGAACGAAGCAAAGCAGCAATTATATGATACGCTAAAGGAACTTAAGGATAAGAATAAGGTCCTCAGCTTTGTCTCTTCGACAGATGAGCTTACAGGGCTATATAATAGACGCGGATTTATGGAAAATGCGGTAAAAGAGGTCAGCAGTCACATCGGCTCTCGAGCAGCCATCTTTTTCTCAGATTTAGATCATCTGAAGGAAATCAATGATGTATTTGGACATAGCGATGGAGACTTTGCCTTAGTTAACGCTGCAGATATCCTGAAGGAGACTTTTGAAAGCTTTAGCCCTGGTGGAACCATTTGTGGGCGAGTTGGTGGAGATGAATTTATCACATTTATGATATGTGATGAAAAACTTGATACTGACGATGTGATTAAATCGCTGAAAGAACATACCCGAGACTTTAATGAAAAATGCGATAAGCCATATTATGTGGAATTCTCTACGGGATGTGTTACATTTATCTGCTCGGAGGATTATTCAGTTGATGAGCTTACCAGCCAGGCAGACGAATGTCTATACGAAGCAAAGAAGTCCAGACGAAAAAGTATCGTAAAGCAGTAATACAGCAGTTATGGTCTTAGAATTTAAAAATCGAAACAAAAGTCAGAGGCCGACAGCCTCTGATTTTTTATATCATAAGAAATTGCTTTAGCATTTTTACGAAGGAATATCATTTTTTATATAAAATATATTTTGCGAAAACCCCCTTATAATATATATAATATTAATTATCCAATAGTTTGTATTAACAGGAGACAATGATGAAAATATATGTTGATTATGATGACTGCCTGTGCGAAACAGCAAGGTCATTTTCGGAACTTGCTCTAGCGATGTTTGATAAAAACGTTCCCTATGAGGAGATTAGATTCTTCGAACTAGATAAAGCCTTTGAGCTTGATGAGAATCAGTATGATCAATTAATGATTCGAGGCCATCAGCCCGAAGTTCTGCTGTCATATGAAGAAACACCGGGAGCATCTGAGGTCATAAATGAATGGCTTTCTTTAGGACATGATGTATCAATAATAACAGGCCGTCCATTTAGTTCTTATGAACCATCCAGAATATGGTTAGATGATCATGGACTGAAAGATGTTAAGCTGTTCTGTTTAAACAAATATGGAAGGGACAGCCTTATATATAACAGCGATTACAGTCTTGAATTGGAGGATTATTACAAGATGGACTTTGACTTTGCTGTTGAAGATTCCCCTAAAGCATTTAAATTCTTTAACCACCTTCCAAATCTGAAGGTTCTGGTTTTTGACAGACCATGGAACAGCGAATGTACTTTTCCGAATAATAACTATACACGATGTAACGATTGGGACTCCATAAGAAAAATAGTCGGCTAACTGGGGAAATCATGAGCTTATTCGACAAAAGTAGAGCACGAAAGTATTTTGGGGGAAGGTAAATGAAAAAATATAGACCAGTTTTATTGACATATGGACTGATTACGGCGATAGTATTATTCTTCACTATTATCGTTTCTTTGTTTCTGCGTTCATTATT
>CACZRU010000250.1 GCA_902783605.1 uncultured Lachnospiraceae bacterium | reverse complement strand
TTCCAAAACATACACAATGCCCAGCAAAATAGCTATCAGCACAAGATAAGCGAGAATCAGCTGCCACACTTCTATATGTCCCGTCGAAAAAACCGAACACGGTAGCTTCAAGACCAATATGCACAGCTTCTTGTAGAACCATAACAACTTCTCACATATCCAGACTGCAGGACCAGCCCAGCGCTCCAGTATCATGACGATAAATCCAGAGGCCACAACTACTGTCAATAACGGAACTACTATTATATTTAGAAGCATCGACACAATCGGCACCTCGTAATAGCTCCTCATCATCAGCGGACACATCCATAGATTTATACTTGCCGAGATCATGATTCCCTTACTGAAAGTCTTCAATCTCTTCTTCCATAGTGGTGGCAGCCCCTCAAAACTCCTTCTGTCCAGAAGATGATCAGTAATTACATCTCCAGTCATAACTCCAATAACTGCCAGAAAGCTCATCAAAAGTCCTGTCGACAGGATGCAGTCAGGGTTTATGATTATCATAATAAGAAGTGCTTCCATCATGCTTGTAGGCATGTCCGAGGTACGCCCAAAGAGAAATGCGACTCTTAGAATTATCAGCATAATTACTGCTCGTAGTGTCGCCTCTGACATTCCTGTCAACACTCCATAAACTACCGATAAGACAATAGTTATACAGACTGAGATATTTTTCCTTATCCCAAGTACCATAAGAAGCCACTCCAGGACTCCAGCCAAAAGCATGATGTGAAGCCCCGATATAGCCAGAACATGCGCTATTCCACTCCTCTGGTACAGGACCTTCACCTCCGTTGAGAGACTGCTCCTATCTCCAAGAAGCATCGTCTTCATAATTCCGGCATTTTCTTCATCAAAAGCTTCCTCCAGCCTGCTCGCCATTTTTTTCCGAATATGATAGAGCTGATTTACCAGGAGGTTTTTCTTGCCTGGTATAAGTGAATAATCAGGTGAAGTCAACTGATAGCGTATGCCCTTTCCGGCATAGTATTCCTCCATGTCCATACCGCCTGGGTTGGTCAGACCCTGGATTTTCTCAACATAGCCACTCACCTTTATGTAGTGCCCTGGTTCGAGAATCTGGTTTTCTGCTTGTTCTTTCTGTACTTCACTTTCTTTTCCTTTTCGTATATCTCCATCTTGTCCTTGATACTTTTTATTTTCCTTCGACTCTCTCTCCTTCGACCATTTCCCCTGCTTCTCTTCGGTCTTTAGTGATGCATCCCCTTCCTTCACATACATAATGACTCCACCCTCGGAAGTCTTAAGCGTAACACGGGTTCCCTTCTCTCTTTCTTCTATCTTAGAAATGTACGCTGTCATCTCCACCTTCTGTCCACTGTCACATGCAGCTTCCAAAGTGCCTGTCAACTCAAGCTGACAGACATATCCCCAAAACACACCCAAGAAGAACAAACATATAAAGGTTAAGAAAAGATATTCCTTCGTAAAACGCAAAGCGTTTTCCTTCAGTATTTTACATCCACTTCGTGGCTTAAAATTCACTTCGTGATTTTTGAAATTGCTTACGCTTTTTCCTGCAAAATAAAAAAGCAACAAATCCGAGCATTTTGTATGCGCAGATTTGCCGCTAATTTTCATAACAACAATCGCTGTAATTGTAGCTAGTACTGAGTAGATAATCCCTTCCTCAGCCAGCCGCCAGGCGAGCTCACCTAGAACGAACATCGCCCCCAAACAAAGTAGTGGTCTTTTCAAATTTTTCTCCTGTTAAAACAAATCATTTTCTAAATCCATCGAAATTCCCTGTACACTATAATCTTAATCACCATTACATTTACTTGTTATCATTCATCATAATAGTAAAATGATGCATCTGTGTATGTAGCCGTGCTAACCTCATTCTCATTTTGATCCTGAAGTGTAATGCATATCTCACCTACATCAATCCCCTGAATACTCTTTATAATCGCAGCCTGATTAAGCAGTATTTCTTCTTCAGAAATGTCCTCGGTGATGTCGATGAATAGCGTAATGTTTCTATTCTCATCAATGAGGTACTTTTCTATAGTCATTTTACTGCTTAATGTCATATTCTCGATAACCTCCTCAAGTGCAGCAGAAAGGTTATCCGGCTGAACCAGCTGATAACGGTCATCGTCAGGCTCAACAGCTGTTTCTGTAGCGTGGTATAACTGAACCGAACCCGCCTTGGAGGTTACATTCTCAGTGGTAGCCATGCTTGAGCCCGCACTGTCGCCACAGGCAGTGATAGAAATGAGCATAACAATACTAAGCGCTGTCCTAATATGACATATTAAGTTTTTCTTATTAATTTTATTTGCTTTCATTTGAAGTATTATGCTGTTTGTTAGTTGAGATTTATTAATTTTCCTTAAAATCATGATCCATTTTTACAACTTATATAACACCTATGTGCAATATGGTCCTGTACCCATTTATATCACATCAGCACATTATCTTCCATCCAGTGGAATGCGGACTGAAAATGTGGTTCCCTTGCCTGACTCACTGTACAGCTTTATGGTTCCCTTGTGTGCATTAACTATACTTCTGGTGATTGAGAGACCAAGACCGGTTCCACCAGTATCACGGCTTCTTGCCTTGTCTACTCTGTAGAAACGGTCGAATACTCTATCCTTTGCATCATCTGGTATTCCTACGCCGGAGTCAGCAACCTTGATGTAGAAGTACTTGTTATCTGTGTTCAGGCTGCACTTAATCCAGCCGTTATCTATGTTATACTTAACCGCGTTTTCAATAAGGTTAGATATTGCAAGCGACAGCTTGACTGCATCAACCTTCGCAGTAACCTCCTTGAAGCTGTCATAGCTGAGGTTGATGCCTCTTGCATTTGCCAGCGGAGTTACAGTCTTGATGATAGAATTCATCATGTCATTTATATCAGTATCTTCAAAGTTCAGCTCGTTCTTGTTGGAATCTGTCCTAACAAGAGTGAGCAGATCATTTATAATCTTTGTTTCTCTGTCAATCTCATCAACGATGTCCACCATGAATTCCTTGTAATCATCAACCGTAGCCGCTTCATTTTGCGTGATAGACTCTGCGAGTACCTTCATAGAAGTAATTGGCGTCTTCAGCTCATGTGACACATTTGATACGAACTCTGACCTGGTCTGGTCAATGATTGACAGCTTATCCAGAACCTCGTTGTAGTTTTCCGACAGCACCTGTGCTTCAATAAAGCCCTCATCCTCTGGGAGTCGGTCTTGGAAATTACCCAGCGCGGTGTGCATAATCTTCTCATTTATGTTGTTGATATCTCGTACGGACCTCCTGGAGATAAATCCTATGATCAGACCATCTATCACAATCATTATCAGCAAAATAAGCAGACTCACTCTAATCTGGCTGGCAACTGTGGAATTTACATCGGACAAGGAAATCCTGTAAATGAGTACTCCTTCGATATTATCTCCCTTCACGACAATTGGTTTAATTATAATGTTCTCACCCTTTTTGTCATGATTTATCTCAGCTGTGTCACCCTTCATGATGCTCATCACATTCTTGCTGACCAGATATGAATCCTTGGACTTGTCATCCGTATCCACAAGAATCTTGTAATTTCGGTCAACTATCAGGATTCTGCCCTCCTGCTGCTCAACCGCATTTTCAATTCTATATAGAAGTTTTGCGTCTGAATCAATAGCGCCCATTCCTTCTTCGCCAAGAATGTCTGCTATTCTCTTAGAATTATCCAGAGCCAGCTCCTTCACCGTCTTATACTCTCTCTTGCCGTAATAATATACATATGCCGCAGCAAGAAGTGTCAGCGATATGGTCACCACGAGAATCATGGAGATAAGTATGTAGTTTTTAATTCTTATGTTCTTCATGTAATTCCTTTAAAAATCCTTCGTTTTAACCACATCACTTCTGTGACAGCGCGAAAATAGGGACAAATCCATTTTGCACATGTGCATTTTGGACCTGTCTCTATTTACACAATCATTCGTATACCTAGCCTTCAATCACACTGCCCACAGCGTTATATGCTTCATCGTAAAATGTTTTCTGTGCGTCTACTGCCGGCTTTGCATGTTTTACATATTTGTAATTTCCGTCTGGGCCGAGGACACGAGCCTTCACATTGTCAGACATCTGGATGCGGAATATCTCTCTTACGCGGTCCTTGATGTCTGGATCGTAAAGTGGTGTTGCAACCTCAACTCGGCGAACTGTATTTCTGGTCATGAAGTCAGCAGAAGCAATATACATTTCCTCGCGCTCACCCTTTCCAAAGATGTATATACGGGAATGCTCAAGGAATCTTCCAACTATGCTGACAATCTTGATGTTTTCTGTCTTTCCCTTAACACCTGGATGAAGACAGCAGATTCCTCTGATTACCATTTCAATCTTGACACCTGCCTTGGATGCATCGATGAGCTTATCGATAATCTTCTTGTCCGTGAGGGAATTAATCTTAACGCCGATGTAGCCCTCACCACCATCCTTAGCTATCTGTATTTCTCTATCTATCTTATCGAGAACCTTATTCTGCAGGCACTTAGGTGCAACAAGCAGATGCTCTGTTCTCTTCATAACCTCGCCCATAGACAGTGCCTGGAACACTCTTGCCGCCTCGGCACCGATTTTCTGATCTGCAGTCATGAGACAAAGGTCAGTGTACAGCCTTGCTGTCTTCTCATTATAATTTCCAGTTCCAATCTGGGAGATATACTGCACATCCTTGCCCTTCTTCATGGTAATAAGACAGAGCTTTGAATGAACCTTAAGACCATCAAGTCCATAGATAACATGACAGCCTGCATCCTCCAGAGTTCTGGACCATTCGATATTATTCTCCTCATCAAATCTAGCCTTCAGCTCAACAAGTACATCAACTTCCTTGCCATTTTCAGCAGCCTCAACCAGAGCCTCAACAACCTTGCTCTGCTTTGCAAGTCTGTAAAGAGTCATCTTGATTGAAACAACATCCGGATCATTTGCAGCCTCATGCAGCATACTGAGGAATGGCCTGATGTTCTCATATGGATATGAAAGAAGCTTGTCCTTCTCCATGATCTGTGGGATGAGCGGCTTAGACTCATCCAGCGCTGGAGACTTCTGTGGAATCCTCTTGTCGAAGAACAGATCCTTCTCGTGTCTCAGCATATCCTGGAACTGGAACAGGAAGGACATGTCCAGTGGTGCAGTGGTATTGAATACCATTTCCTTATCTATCTTGAAG